>CAYWFU010000007.1:0-76582 GCA_964457585.1 uncultured bacterium
CCCCCGACCCACAGATTCGAAGTCTGTTGCTCTATCCAGCTGAGCTACGGGCGCACAATGGCATTGACATTAAAATTTGTTAAAAAATGGGGTGAGTGAAGGGATTTGAACCCTCGGCCCTCAGGGCCACAACCTGATGCTCTAACCAACTGAGCTACACTCACCATAAAACTAATTCTAATTCTGGCGCGCCTGAGAGGAGTCGAACCTCCGGCCAACGGATTAGAAGTCCGTTGCTCTATCCAACTGAGCTACAGGCGCATATTTGTATATATCCAGAATCAAAATTTATGACCCCTCTGGATATAAGGCAGAAAATTTTATATGTTTTAATCGTTCTTGTCAAGAGAAATAATTTTGGCAGATTTTAAGTTGACAATATAATAAGATTACTATAATATAAATACTTCAATCTAATCTTGACTTTTAGTTTTATAATGTTTAAAATACCTATTCTAAAATTTAAATTAACCTAAAAAATGGCAGGAGAGCAAGCATATATGGTAATTACTAGAAAATATTTAAATTTATGTATGGCATTCTTATTTTTGTTTTTTTTTAAAACAATTTATGCTGAATTTAATAATACATCAGATACTACAAAAATAGATCCAGCAAAGATCGAGCAATTTCTTAGGAAGTCTGAAAATGCTGATGAAACAAAAGAGCAAAAAAATATTTTAAAGAAAACAAATGCAACTGAAGATACTACTGGAATTAAAGAATTTCCACTGCTAAAAGAAATTAAAGAAACGCCGCAATCTACTGAAAAAGAAAAAAAATATTCAGATATCCCGTCCTTATCTGATATTTATTCCGGTCAAATTACACAGATTATAGATCAACAAGTAAAACCATTTGGATATGATGTATTCAGTATAGATCCGGCGAATTTTTCAGCATTTACCAATATACCTGTTGGTCCTGATTATTTACTGGGGCCAGGTGATTCAATTATTATTGATGTATGGGGTGGCGCAACACAAAATTTAGCTTTGACAGTTGACAGAGACGGAAAAATTGTAATTCCTTCGGTTGGTTCTCTATATGTTACAGGTATACCATTCAGTCAATTAAAAGATCTTATTAAAAATAAATTATCAAAAGAATATCAAAATATAGATGTTGAAGTAACAGTAGGTAAGCTGAAAACATTTAAAATTTATATTGTTGGAGAAGTAAAACGCCCTGGCAGTTATGATATCAGTTCTCTGGCAACTGTGTATAATGCTCTTTTTTTCGCAGGTGGACCTAATGAACGAGGTTCGCTCCGTAATATTGAAGTAATAAGAGATGAAAAAACTATTGCAACAATTGATTTATATGATTTCTTATTAACAGGAAATAGAACAAATGATATTCAGCTTAAAAATGGAGATACAATTTTTGTTCATTTAATAGGTAATACTGCAGGCATATCAGGAATGGTTAAACGTCCGGGTATTTATGAATTTCGTAAACAGCTTTCTTTAAAAGAATTTATCGAACTTGGAGGAGATATTCTTCCTGCAGGTTATCTGAAAAATATTCAGGTACAGCGGATAATAAATAATGAGAATAAGATAATATTAAATTTGAATATTGAAGATGCAAATAACAGCTATTTAAAAGATTTTATTATACAGGATAATGATTTTGTTAAAATTTTTCCTATTCTGCCAATAGAAAGGAAAATAATTTATATTAAAGGACATCTATTTAGACCTGGTAAATATGAATTAAAACAAAATATGTCATTGCGAGATATTATAAGTTCATACGATATTTTACTTCCTGAACCTTCAGAAAATTATGCTCAAATCATTCGTTTAAATGGAACTAATTATCATCCTTTAGTTATCCCTTTTAATTTAGGCAACTTATTAAAAGGCGATGAAAAAGAAAATATAATTTTACAACCATATGATACTATAATAATTTTTTCAAAATGGGATTTTCATAAAGAACCGGAAGTATCAATAGAAGGAGAAGTAAGGAAGCCAGGTAAACACAGACTCTTTGCAGGAATGAAATTAAGTGATTTAATATTTCTAGGCGGAGGGATTAAAAGTGAAGCCTATTTGGAAGAAAATCAGCTTTTTAGAGTAGATGGTGAGCGAAAAGAAGAGTTAATACAATTTAATTTGAAAAAAATTTTATCAGGTGAAAATAAAGAAAATATTATCCTCAAGGATGAGGATCGGGTAGTAATTAGAAATATCTGGGAACTTAGAGATAAGCCTTTTGTTACAATTGAAGGTGCAATAAGAAAACCCGGTAAATATCCTCTTATAAAAGATATGCGAGTCAATGATATTATTTCTCTTGCAGGTAATATAAAAAAAGATGCATTTCTTGAGGAATATCAAATAATTAGAGTTCGGAAAGACAGAGAAATAGAAATTCAAACATATAATTTAAATAAAGCATTAGCTGGAGACCCTGATAATAATGTTGTTCTTTGCGATGAAGATAATGTCAATATTTCAAATTTATGGGATAAAAAAGAAATTAGAAATGTAACCATAGAAGGGGAAGTAATGAAACCCGGTAAGTATCGTTTAGGCGAAAAAATGACTTTACGTGATTTAATTTATCAGGCAGGATATTTAAAAGAAAGCGCTTATCTTAAAGAATCTGAAATTATACGTTATTCACCGCAGCAGGAAGGTGTTGTGGTTAAGAAAATTAATGTTGATTTAGAAAAAGTGCTTCAAAATAATTCTGATGAAAATATAGTTTTATCTAATATGGATAAAATATTTATTAAGAGAATTCCAAACTGGGAAGATATTGGTGCATCTGTGAAAATTTTAGGGGAAGTGGCTCATGCTGGTACATATTCTATTAATAAGGATGAACCTCTAAGTAAAGTGATAGAAAGAGCAGGTGGTTTTATTGATACCGCATATCTTGAGGGTGCGGTATTAACCAGAGTTTCAGTAAAAGAAATACAAAAAGCAAGATTGCAGGAGATGATTTTAAAATTAGAGCAGGAAGTTTTACGCAATGCAACAGTAGAAGCAGCTTCAGCTACCAGTTCAGATGATGCAAAAGGACAGGCTATAATTATTCAATCACAAAAAGATTTATTGGAAAAGATTAAGAATGTAGAACCAACAGGAAGAATAATTATCAGGCTGCAGCCAATTGAACAATTAAAAGGAACAAAAGATGATATTGCGTTAAAAAATGAGGATATCCTTTATATTCCTAAGAAAACAGATGTGGTTCTTATAACTGGAGAAGTATATAATCCAACTGCAGTTATTTATGAGAAAGATTTTACAGTCAGACAATATTTGAGTAAAGTAGGCGGACCAACAAAAAGCGCTGATAAAAGCAATATTTATGTTATCAAAGTTGATGGGACAGTATTATCAAGTGAGAATTCAGATGAAATCCGGAATTTAAGATGGTGGAATCCATTCTCATGGTTTAGAAATACTCTTTTAAGTATGGAATTAACTCCTGGAGATACTATTCTTGTCCCGGAGAAAATCAAATATCCTCATTTAATGAGAGATATAAAAGATGTAACAACAATACTTTATAATATAGCTGTAACAGCAAAGGTCTGGGAAACGATAAAGTAGAATTAAATCAAATGTGTACAAAACTCAGTTATTACTTCGAAAACGTTAATTTTTATTTTACGAATCAAGGATCAAATAACAAATGGAAAAACAATGGTTTGTTATTCAAACAAAACCTAAAAATGAAGATTGGGTTACATCTTCATTAAAACAAGCTGGTTTTGAAGTTTTAAATC
This sequence comes from uncultured bacterium, assembly GCA_964457585.1. GTDB lineage: Bacteria > JACRDZ01 > JACRDZ01 > JACRDZ01 > JACRDZ01 > CAYWFU01. Next base: position 3,752 of record CAYWFU010000007.1, read on the forward strand.
CAAAAATAGAAAAGTATATACATCGAAATAAGAAAAAAATTTTATCATACGAGAACTTATTCCCTAATTACATTTTTGTCCTTTTTGATTTAGTTGAAGATCACAGGTTAATAAAGTGGACACATGGAGTAAATAAAATAGTAGGTAATGGAGATAGTCCTGTCCCAATTAATGAAGAAATTATTAAATTGATTAAAAATAGAACTAGTTCTAAAGGATTGATTAAATCAGTAGATCAATTTAGTATAGGTGATAGGATAAGAATTAAAACAGGACCTTTTAAAGATTTAATAGGAATTTTAGAACATCCTATTTCAAGTAAAGGACGAATAAAAGTTCTATTAGATATCATAAATTATCAGTGTAAAGTTGAAGTACATCAAAGTGAAGCAGAGAAGTATTAATCAGGCACAAAGGCACATGTGCAAGCCTTCAGGCTTGCATATAAAGCAAGGCTAAAGCCTTGCGCCCTACAAAGACAAACAAAAAATTTGCCAAACTCAACTTAAGTTATTAAGTGCAATTGGCTATTAATGGCGGTAGCTTGTCTAATTTCAGGATATATGTAATTGAATTATATTTTTGTTAAAAATTTTAAATTCAGAAAAAAAGCGTCTATTAAATATTGGCTGCTAATATTTTTAATACAATTATTTTTTTCAAATTGCATTTATTCAAATCAAAAATTTATAGATAATAAATATAAAGGTGCAGGAATAAATATACCGCTAAATGACTGGAAATATGATGCCATTGATAGGTTGATACTTGCATTTGAGATAAATATTGTTACATGTACAAAACCATATTCTCTAATTGAGATGGCATTAATAGTAGTTGAGATAGAAAAAAAGATCTCTTCAGGATATACTTTAACCGGTTATTATAAACGATTATTGATTGATTTAGAAACAGATCTTAAAGAAGAATTGAATATTCTTAAGCAGGACATAAATGAATTAAATAAAATATATTTGAATAATTTGGCTTTAACTTCAATATATAATTCATCTGATAAAAATTATTCTGAAAATAATTTTGGCGATAAATACGGGAAAAATCTTAATTTAAGACTGGATATTTCAGGTTTTGCTGTTTATAAGCGAATAGCTTTGGATATCTGGTTAAAAACCATATATAATAATCAAGATAATAATGGTTTTAGAGAAGAAATATGGCAGGGATATTCAAAAATATTTTTCGGGAAAAATATAGAACTTGAATATGGCCGTGATTCTTTATGGTGGGGACCGGGTTATCATGGAGCTTTGCTTTTAAGTAATAATATAAAACCATGGGAGCAATTAAAAATAAATAACAGATTACCTGTTGACTTAAAAATTTTAGGACCCTCTAAATTCACATTTTTTATTGGTAAAATAAGCAAACAAGAAATTAAATATACTGATCAGAATAAAAGTATAGACAAAATTGTTTCCCCAAATATTACTGGGTTAAGAACAAATTTCAGTCCAGCATTATGGTGCGAAATCGGATTTTCTATGTCAACAATTTTTATCGAAAGAAAAGATGGCTTATCTCCACAGAATGCCATTACCTTAATTTTTCCTTTTTCTAAACCAGACGATGAACCTGTTACTGTTAAGGAAACATACAAAGGTCCTATAACTGACAGAATAGCGAGTCTTGATATATCATTCAAAATACCTAATAAATTTATTTCACCTATTGGTTTATCAGGAATGAAACTTTACTGGGAATATGGAGCTGAAGATTTTGAAAATATTGATAAACTTTATAGATTTCCCTGGTTTGGAGCTGCCAGTGATATAATTGGAATGTATGTTGATTCTGGAACAACAGATTTTAGAATTGAATATACAACTATGAAATCTACTGATCGAGTGTATTGGTACAGCCATAGCCAATTTAAGGATGGGTACAGACATTATGGGCAAATAATAGGACATCATCTTGGAGGATGGGGAGATGATATTTTTTTCAGGATTACTCATCCTATAAAAAATAATTTGAAATTTATTTTTGATTTTGATCAGGAAAAACTTGCTCGTGAAATAAATGGTGAATTTAATTTAAAAACGCACTATAATATAGGATTGAATTATAAATTATCAGATGAAACAGAGTTAATTTTTAATAATAGATTTGAAATATTAAAACCATTTGATTCTGATTCATCAAATGAAACTATTTCTCAATTGGGAGTAAAATATAGTTTTTAAACTCCCCTGCCCCTCTTTGAAAAAAAGAGGGGAATAAAGAGGTATTATGTAGACTTAATTCTGTGGTGCTGTACTAAGAAAAATAAGAGAGAAATTATGAAAACAAAAAAGAGTGTTAATGCAACTAAACAAAAAAAAAATGAACATGAAATTGGATGCAGACCATGGGGGAAATATATTGTTCTCGATGAAGGGGAAAAATATAAAATAAAAAAAATAGTTGTAAATCCTGATGGGAAATTAAGCTTGCAAAAACATATCCATCGGTCTGAACATTGGATTGTAGTAAAAGGTAAAGCAAAAGTGACAATTGGGGATAAAAAAATAGTCATTAATGAAAATGAATCGGTTTTTGTTCCTAAAACAACCTATCACAGACTTGAAAATGAAGAAAAAATACCATTAGAAATTATTGAAGTTCAGAATGGAGAATATCTTGGAGAAGATGATATTATTAGGGTAGAAGATATTTATGGAAGGAATAAGGTATAGGAATAGTTGTCCTAATTTAATTATTAAACAATCCGATGATTTAAATTGAAAGGTATAGCATGATACAGCCTGATGAGCATTTAGGGAAAAAAGGAAATGAGATAAATTTAATAGAGCTTCTGGTAATTATTATAAAATACCGCTGGATGATTATAGGTTTTACTTTATTAGCAAGTATTTTAACAGTTATTTATAGTTTAAAACTACCAAATATTTATAAGGCTACTGCAAAAATTTTTCCGCCAGCAAAAGAAAGTTCATCATTAAATGCACTTGCTTCACAACTACCAGGGGGGATGGCTTCTATTGCAAGCGGTGCTTTAGGTATAAAAGATCCATCAGAATTATATATTGGTATGTTAAGAAGTCATGCTATAAATGATAAAATTATAGAAAAATTTGATCTTATGAAAGTATATGAAGCCACACACATTAATGAGGTTAGAGGAATAGTGGAAGGTAATTCATCTTTTGAAGCAGATAAAAAGAGTGGGATAATAAGTATTAGCGTTGAAGACGAATCTCCTGAAAGAGCGGCAGGTATTGCAAATGAATATGTGAATTTGCTTAGAGGATTAAATAATAAAATAAATTTAACTTCTGCACAAAAAGAGCGGATATTTTTAGAGCAGAGATTAAAAATAGCTAAAGATGAATTAGTAACAGCTCAGGAAAATTTTAAAAAATTTCAACAAGAGAATAAAGCCATAGATATTTATGTTCAGGGAAAATCTGTTATGGAAGCAGGAGCTAGCCTTCAAGGATTAATTATTGAGTCAGAAGTAGAATTAAAATCATTGCAAACTTTATTAAGTCCTGACAGCGCTCGAATTAGGGCGCTAAAGGAAAAAATAAAAGAGTTAAAAAAACAATTAAAAGGGATAGAGGGAAATAATAATATTTTATTATCTGATTCAGATAATATTTCAAGTAAGTTTTATACTCCAATTAGTGATATCCCAGCAATTAGTGTTAAATATGCAGATTTATTTCGTGAAGTAAAAATACAGGAAACATTGTTCGAAATTTTAATAAAACAATATGAATTAGCTAAAATTAATGAAGCAAGAGAATCTTCAAATATTCAAGTTCTAGATTTAGCAGAAGTTCCAGGGAAAAATGAAATAATAAGACCAAAAAGAAGGCGGATGATAATGATAGTTAGTTTTTCAGCTTTCTTTTTAAGCATATTTTTAGCTTTTTTTATAGAATGGATAAAAAAAATAAATCAAAATGATCCTGATGGATATCAAAAATTAAATATGATAAAAAATAGTATTACTACGGATTTTAAAAAAATATTATTTTGGAAGAATTAAAAAATTTAGTGTTAAGATTTCGATCATTAAAAAAAAACAAATAGAGGAGTGAATGTGTTAAAAGGTAAATCTATACTAGTTACTGGAGGAACAGGTTCATTTGGTAAAAAATTTGTAGAAATAGTCTTAAATAAATATCCTGAAATTGAGAGATTAGTTGTTTATTCTCGAGATGAACTTAAGCAATTTGAGATGACCCAGATATTTTCAGATAAAAAGTTTCCTCAGTTAAGATATTTTATTGGTGATGTAAGGGATAAAGATCGGTTATTTCGTGCTATGGAAGGAATCGATATTGTAGTTCATGCTGCTGCACTGAAGCAGGTACCTGCTGCTGAGTATAATCCATTTGAAGCAGTGAAGACTAACATTATTGGCGCTCAAAATGTAATTGAAGCTGCTATTGACAGAGGAGTTAAGCAGGTAGTAGCTTTAAGTACAGATAAAGCTGCTGCGCCCATTAATCTGTATGGAGCTACAAAACTTTGTTCAGATAAGATTTTTGTTGCAGCTAATAACTTTAAAGGGAAACATGATATTAAGTTTTCAGTTGTTAGATATGGAAATGTTTTAGGGAGCAGAGGGAGTGTTATTCCATTTTTTATAGAAAAACGCAAATATGGAGTTGTACCTATCACTGATAAACGAATGACTAGATTTAATATTACTTTAGATGAAGGTGTGAAATTTGTTCTTTTTGCGTTAAAAAATATGTGGGGAGGAGAGATATTTATACCTAAAATACCAAGTTATCGTATTTTGGATGTAGCAGAAGCTATTGCCCCTGGTGTAAAACAAGAAATAGTGGGTATTAGACCAGGTGAAAAATTACATGAGGAAATGATTACTGAGACAGATGCATTAAATACTGCAGAGTTCGATAATTATTATGTTATATTCCCATCTTTGCAATTATGGTCAATAGAGGATTTTATAAGAACATTTAAAGGAAATATGTGTCGGGAAAATTTTAAATATAACAGTGAAATGAATACTGATTGGCTTACTGTTGAAAGGATAAGAGAATTAATTAAGCAACATATAGATCCAAATTTCTTAGCTTAATAGTGAATAAATATGAGAAATTGTATTCCTTATGGACATCAATCTATATCTGAAGAAGATGTTGATGCTGTTATTGAAGTGTTAAGATCTGATTGCCTTACACAGGGTCCAGCGATTGAACGCTTTGAAAAAGCTGTTGCAGATTATTGCAACACAAAATACGCGGTAGCGGTAAACAGCGCTACATCTGCGCTTCACATTGCATGTATTGCTGCAGGATTAGGGAAAGGGGATATTTTATGGACTTCTCCTAATACATTTGTAGCTTCTGCAAATTGCGGATTATATTGTGGAGCTTCAATAGATTTTGTAGATATAGACTCTCATACATATAATATAAGTATAAACGAACTTAAAATTAAATTGAAAGAATCAAAATCAACAGGAAAGCTTCCAAAGATAGTTATTCCTGTTCATTTTGCAGGACAGTCATGCGATATGGAAGCTATTTCACGTCTTGCAAAACAATATGCTTTTAAAATTATTGAAGATGCATCACATGCAATTGGGGGGGCTTACCAGAAGAGTCGAATAGGGTCATGCTTTTTTTCCGATATGACTGTTTTTAGTTTTCACCCGGTAAAAATTATTACAACTGGCGAAGGGGGAATGATTCTAACCAACTCCAGGGATTTGTTTAATAAACTTGTTCTTTTACGTTCACATGGGATTACTAGAAATACTGAATTTATGGCGGGGGAAACACACGGACCATGGTATTACCAGCAGATTGAGTTGGGTTTTAATTATAGAATGACAGATATGCAAGCAGCTCTTGGGTATAGCCAGATGAAGCGTATTGATGATTTTGTATATCGTCGTAATTATTTGGCAAATCGATATACCCAATTAATGAAAGATTTACCTTTATCTTTACCTTATCTAGATGTAGATTCATATTCAGCTTATCATTTATATGTTATATGTTTAAAGCTGGATAAGATTAATAAATCTCATCGTCAAGTATTTGAAGAACTCAGGAGTGCGGGTATTGGTGTGAATTTACATTATATTCCAGTGCATACACAACCTTATTATCAAAAATTAGGTTTTAAAATAGGGGATTTCCCAGCAGCAGAAAAATATTATTCAGAAGCGATTAGTTTACCTTTATTTTATTCGCTTAAAGAAAAAGATCAAGATTATATTATTAATTCCATAATAGAAGTATTAAAATGAAAATAGTTATAATTGTTCAGGCGAGAATGACATCTGTTCGATTGCCAGGTAAAGTTTTAAAAGAAGTGCTTAATAAACCACTGTTAGAATATCAAATAGAAAGACTCAAACGTGTAGCTTATAAAGATGAAATAATAGTTGCAACAACTTTAAACAATACTGATCAGCCGATTGTTGAATTATGTAATAAATTATTAATATCTTTTTATCGCGGACCAGAAGATGATGTGTTATCCCGTTATTATAATGCAGCTTTATATACAAATGCGGATGTTATTATTAGAGTAACTTCGGATTGTCCTATCATTGATCCAAATGTAATTGATAAAACCATACGTTTTTATCTTGATAATAATTCTAAATTTGATTATGTTTCTAATTGCTTGAAACGTACTTATCCAAGAGGGATGGATACTGAAGTTTTTCCTTTTAGAGTATTAAAAGAAGCTTATAATGAAGCAACAAAAAAAATGGAGAGAGAACACGTTACTTCATTTATTCATAAACAACCTGACCGTTATCGTTTAGGTAATTTTTTTTATTATCAAGATAAAAGTAATCATAGATGGACAGTTGATATGCCTGAAGATTTTGAACTGATAAAAAAGATTATTGAAAATCTTTATATGAAAAATCAGGAATTTACTTTAGAAGATGTATTAAAAATGTTTGAAGAAGATCCTAATCTTTTTTTAATAAATGCACATATTGAACAAAAAGTTTGAAATAAATTTTTTTTAAAGGAGCCTGATAAATGGGAAATTTTAAAACAGAGCAAGAAAAGTTTTGGGCTGGTAATTTTGGAGATGAATACACCTCTAGAAATCAAGGTGTAAAATGTATAGCCAGCAATCTTGCATTATTTGCAAAGATTCTAAATGAAACCAAGACTATTAAATCTGTAATTGAATTTGGTGCAAATTTAGGATTAAATTTATTAGCGATTAAACAACTTTTACCAGAGGCTAAGTTATCAGCTATAGAGATTAATTTAAAAGCAGTTGAGTATTTAAATAAAATTGACGATATAAAAGTTTACCATAAATCAATTCTCGATTTTTTACCTGAATGTAATCACGATTTAGTGCTTATCAAAGGGGTATTGATTCATATCAATCCTGACAGCCTGCCACAAGTTTACGATTCGCTTTATAATACAAGCAGTCGTTATATTTGTATTGCTGAATATTATAATCCAAGTCCAGTTGAAGTTATTTATAGGGGTGAAAAAGGTAAATTGTTTAAACGTGATTTTGCTGGTGAAATGTTAGATAGATTTAAAGACCTTCAGTTGGTTAATTACGGTTTTGTTTATCGCAGGGATGAAAAATTTCCGCAAGATGATATCACTTGGTTTTTATTAGAAAAAAAATAATTAAATTATAAGTATTGGAGATAAAAAATGAATTATTGCAAGAGATGTGTTATGCCTGATACAAAACCGGATCTTTATATAGATCAGGAAGGCGTTTGTAATGCATGCAGGAGTTATGAAAATAGGAAGAGTATTAATTACGATCAACGTAAAAAAGAATTATTAACAATACTTGATAAATATAGATCAAAAGATGGAAAAAATTGGGATTGTATTATACCTGTCAGCGGGGGAAAAGATAGTCATTATCAAGTTATTAGAATGCTTCAATTTGGAATGAATCCATTATGTGTAACAGCTTCAACATGTGACCTTTCAGAAATTGGGCGAAAAAATATTGAAAATATAAAAAAACTTGGAGTGGATTATTTGGAATTTTCTCCAGATAAAATCATAAGAAGAAAACTAAATCGAATAGGTTTAACTCAAGTTGGAGATATCTCATGGCCTGAGCATGTAGGGATATTTACTATTCCCGTAAGAGCGGCAGTTCAATATAATGTTCCTTTACTTATATGGGGAGAAAATTCGCAACATGAGTATGGTGGACCTGCATCTGCTAGTGAAAATAATATATTAAATAGGCAATGGCTTGAAGAGTTTGGAGGGTTATTAGGATTACGTGTTTCTGATATTATTGGTTTGGATGGAATAGAAGAAAAGCATCTTATTCCTTATAATTATCCTGGTGATGAAGAACTTAAGAGAATCGGCGTTACAGGAGTATTTCTCGGGCATTATATTCCATGGGATGGTTATTCAAATGCTTTAATAGCTCAGGCTCATGGGTTTACAACATTGAATACTACTGTTGAGGGTTCTATTGTAAATTATGAGAATTTAGATAATTATCATACGGGTATTCATGATTATTTTAAGTTTTTGAAATTTGGTTTTGGCCGTGCAACTGATATAGCCTGTCTTCATATAAGAAGAGACCGTATTACCCGTCAGGATGGTATTGAGTTGATAAATAAGCATGATGGTAAATTCCCATGGACATATTTAGGAAAACCTATTGAACAGATTCTTTATCCGCTTGACCTAACGATTGATGAGTTTATAAAAATCTGTGATCGCTTCACAAATAAGAAAATATTTCGTACAAATTCAAAAGGTGAGTTGTGTAAGGATAAGCATGGTAATTTAATTCTTATTAATAGTTGCAAATAACCCAAGTTAAAGTATTGTTATAATAAAAAATTATTAATATAGTAAAAAGAAAGATGAAAAGTTATGCATAATTTACCATTTCCAAGAGTTATCCGAATAGAACCGGCTAGCTTATGTAATCTAAAATGTTCACATTGTCCTACAGGGACTATTAAATTAGAACGTGGGATAATGGACATAACAACATTTCAGATTGTTATTGAAAATATAAAAAAAAATATTGATTTTATAAAAGTAGCAGTAATGTATCATGGAGGGGAACCTCTTATTAACAAAGACCTGTCCATGATGATATCAGAAGTAAAAGATATAGGTATCCCCTTTGTAAAGACTGTATCAAACGGAATGTTTCTAAATGAAAAATCGACTGAAGCTTTAGTTAAAAGCGGGTTAGATAGTATTGAAATTTCCATTGATGCAACAAGTTCAGAAATTAGCGATTTTGTTAGAAAAAATAGCAACTCAAAAAAAATAATGGAGAACATAAAAAGATTTATATCTATTAAAGATGAGTTAAAATTAAGCACTCCAGAGGTTTTTATTGCTACAACCCAATTCAAAGACAAAGCATCTACATTTGTTGAAGCTCAGGTTCCTAAATACCTTCTGGATGAATTTCGGGATTTATATAAGGAGAAAAAGCTTAATTTCATATCGACTTACGCAATGCTATGGCCTCACATGGAAGTAGACACATCAATATATGATGTATTTTGTATTAAAGAGTCAAAAGGAGCCAATGATACCTGCGATCACCTTAATAATACTATGACAATAAGATGGAATGGGGATATTGTCCCTTGTTGTTATGACCTTACAAGTAGATATGTGATTGGCAACATCCATTCTGAAAAACTTTCAGAGATATGGAATAATGCTAGGCACAAAGCAATAAGGGATGGAATATTAAACAAAAAGTTCATTGGGCCTTGCAAGAGTTGCAATATGGTATTACCTGGTAATTATATATCATTGAAAGAAGAAGTAATACGCAGAGTCACAGGATAATATTATGAGCTTGATTGTAATAGATTATGGTATGAGCAACCTTGGATCAATAAGACGTTCATTTGAGGAATGCGGTGCAGACGTAATTGTTTCTGATGATCCTCAAGATTTGAAATTAGCAAGTCATATTGTACTTCCCGGTGTAGGTTCGTTTTCAGATGGCATGATAAATCTCCAGAAAAAGGGATGGGTACATTCTATTAAAGAGGCGGTTGTTGAAAAGCAAATCCCTTTACTTGGTATTTGTCTAGGGATGCAGCTACTTGCAGACAAAGGCTATGAGGGTGGTAATATTACAGGTCTTGAGCTGATACATGGGGAAGTTAAAAAATTAGAAACTAATTCTCAATCAGAAAGAATTCCGCATGTGGGATGGAATGAAATTATTAAAAATATTTCATCTCCGCTTTTTTATGAAATACCGGATAGATCGGATTTTTATTTTGTTCATAGTTATCATTTTATACCTAATCAAAGAGAAAATATTTTAGCTTTTACACCATATTGTGATAATTTTGTTTCGGCTGTTGTAAATAATAATGTTTATGGAGTACAATTCCATCCGGAAAAAAGTGGACGTTTTGGAATGCGGCTTCTTAAAAATTTTATTAATATATAAGGAGTTAGTAAAAAATTGTTAAAAGTTCGTTTGATACCTACTTTACTATTGAAGGATGTTGGTTTAGTAAAAGGTATTGGTTTTAACAGCTGGCGCAGAGTTGGTACAGTTATGCCCGCAATCAAGGTTTATAATACCAGACAAGTGGATGAGCTTATTATTGTTGATATTACGGCATTTAGAGAAGGTCGTTTACCAGATTGTGATCAAATAAAAGATTTTTCAGCGGATTGTTTTGTACCTTTAACCATAGGCGGCGGGATACGTAGTTTTGATGATATAAGGAATTTACTTCGTGCCGGAGCAGATAAAGTATGTATCAATAGCATAACTTATGAAAAACCTGAATTTATCAAAGAAGCTGCAAATAAATTTGGTTCGCAGTGTATAGTTGTAAGCATTGATGTGGGGAAAAAAAATGATGGAAGTTATGAGTGTTTTAGTTATTCAGGATCAAAATCAACAGGAAAAGATCCTGTAACTTGGGCTAAAGAGATTGAATCTTTAGGTGCGGGAGAATTATTAATCACATCTATTGAAAGAGATGGAACTATGCAGGGATACGATTTAGAGTTAATTAAAAAAATTACTAAAAGTGTAAATATTCCAGTAATTGCTTCAGGTGGTTGTGGAAATTATAATCACATGTATGAAGTTATATCTTATTCCGGAGCTTCTGCTGTAGCAGCAGCAAGTATTTTTCATTTTACTCATCAAACACCAATGGAGGCAAAGCTTTTTTTATCATCTAAAGGAATGCCGGTAAGAAACGTAAATATTAATAAGAATATAATAGAGAATTAATTATGTCGATAAATGTTATGTTTAGAGCAGATTCGTCATCGATTATTGGTACAGGTCATATAATGCGTTGTTTGACTTTGGCAGATTCTCTAAAAGAAAAAGGTGTTGAAATAAGTTTTATTAGTATTAAAGAAAAAGGAAATTTAATACAATTAATTGAAGAAAAAGGATATAAGGTTTATAAATTACCTATAAAATCTGATGAGAAAAAAACCTTAGATATATTAAAAAACCAAAAATCTACAATAGATTGGCTGATAATAGACCATTATAATATTGATACTTTTTGGGAAACCAAATTTAATAAATTTGTTAAAAAAATAATGGTAATTGATGATCTGGCAAATAGAAAACATAATTGTGAGCTTTTATTAGATCAAAATTATTATCTTAAAAAAAATAGATATAAAGGATTAATTTCTAATAAATGTAAGCAATTAATTGGCCCTGATTTTGCATTAATTAAAAAAGAGTTTTTAAAGTTACGAAAAAAATTAGAACCACGTACAGGAAAAGTAAAACAAATATTGGTTTTTATGGGTGGTGCAGATTTTACAAATGAAACTTCAAAAATACTAAAAGCTATTAAATTGTTGAATAATCCTGGTATTAAATTTAATATTGTTATAGGCCCTGCTAATCAGTATTACAATAAATTAAAAAAAGAAATAGCCAAAATATCAAATGCTGTTTGTTTTTATAATATAAATAATATGGCCGAATTAATGTTTAATGCTGATTTATGTATCGGAGCATGCGGTTCTACAACATGGGAAAGATTAATTATGGGTATTCCAAGTATTGTTATTATTATTGCTGATAATCAAAAAGAAAATGCTGAAAGTCTTGATAAAAAAGAATGTATAATAAATCTTGGATTTTATAATAAGGTTACTATTAAAAACGTATTTACAAAAATAGAATATTTAATTAACAATCCTAATATTATTAAACGAATGAGCAAAAAAGCGCAAAAAATTGTTGATGGCAAAGGTACTGGCAGGGTTACAAATATTTTATTAAAGGCAGGTCAATAATGTCAATAAAAAACAGGATAGTAATTGCAACTATTAAGTCATGGAATATAGCAAACGCAATAAAATTTAAGAATATTCATAGCGAAGAATTTGAAACGTTAATAATTACTAAAAAAGAAGATTTGAATTTAAATTATATAAAAGATTTTGATCCAAAATATATTTTTTTCCCGCATTGGTCATGGATAATTAAAAATGATATATACGATAATTTTGATTGTATAGTTTTTCATATGACAGATTTACCATTTGGAAGAGGAGGCAGTCCCCTTCAGAATTTAATTATAAATAAAATTTACAATACAAAAATTTCTGCCATTAAAGTAGACGGTGAAATAGATACTGGTAAAATTTATTTTAAAGAAGATTTTTATATAGGATTGGGTAATGCAGATGAGATCTTTCAAAGAATTTCAGAATTAATATTTTTTAAAATGATACCAAATATTTTGAAAAACAATATAATTCCACAAGAACAAACAGGCGATATAACTTATTTCAACAGAAGAACTCCGGAAGATAGCGATATTTCTAAAGCTAGTTTAAACAATTTTGATGATTTATATGATTTTATTAGAATGTTAGATGGGGAAGGTTATCCAAATGCTTTTTTAAAACTTGGAAAATTTAAAATATCCTTTAAAGAAATATCTGAAAAATCTGATAAAGTTACAGGAAGATTTGAAATTGAGGAGGAAAAATGAAAAGAGTTCTTATTGTTGCTGCTCATCCTGACGATGAAGTTTTAGGTTGTGGCGGAACTGCTGCGAGATTAATAAAAAACAACTATGAAATATTTACTCTTATTCTTGGCGAAGGAATTACTTCAAGAGATTATATAAAAAATATAGAAAATCGAAAAAAAGAAATTGATGAATTGAAACATGAAATAAAACAAGCAAATAAAATTATTGGGATAAAAAACGTTTTCACTTTTGATTTTCCTGATAACAGGTTTGATACAATTGCTTTATTGGATATTGTAAAAGCTATTGAAAAAATAAAAAATGAAGTTAACCCGGAAATTATATTTACACATTATGAAAAAGATTTAAACATTGATCATAAGATTACTTTTAACGCAGTAATGACTGGAACCAGACCATTTGGTAAAGAAATTGTAAAAGAAATATATTCTTTTGAGATTCCGTCTTCAACAGAATGGAATTGTCCTTTGAGTTTCTCCCCTGATGTTTTTTTTGATATTGATAATACACTTGAATGTAAATTAAAAGCAATAGAAGCATATAAAACAGAATTAAAAGAATTCCCTCATCCAAGATCTATTGAAGGGATTAAACGGCACGCAAAATATTGGGGTATATGTGTTGGTTTAAATCAAGCCGAAGCATTCAAAAGTATAAGAGTAATAAAATAATTATAATAATTATTGAATATACTGGTTAACTCAATGAAAAAATTAAAAAAAAATTTTAAGATTGAAGACGGCATTTTTATTAATTTTGTTAATATTAATGTTGAAGAAAAAGAAATAGTTCGAAATTGGAGAAATGATAAAAATATCAGACAATGGATGTACAATGATCATAAAATTTCTTCTTTGGAGCATGCTGAATTTTTAGAAAAATTAAAATATGATAAAAAAAATTTTTATTGGCTTATAAAAAAAAATCAAGAGTATATAGGTGTTATTTATTTTAATAAAGTTGATTTAAAAAATAAAAATGCATATTTTGGTATTTATACTAATCCTGAAAACTATAAAAAAGGGAATGGGCAATTAATTTTTAGATATTCAAAAAAAATAATTTTTGAAATAGCTAATTTTCATACAATAAAATTGGAAGTAATTGAAAATAATCATAAAGCTATAAATTTTTATAAAAAAGTTGGATTTTTCAAAGAAGGAACTTTAAAAGAATTTATTTTTAAAGATGGAAAATGGCTTGATGTAATTATTATGGGCATTGTAAATTAATATATTATATCAAATAATAAAAAAGGGGAAGAATAGTTGAATCCAATTCAAATTAGTAATAAAAAAATAGGGCAGGGTTATGAACCATTTATTATTGCTGAAATGTCAGGGAATCATAATCAGTCATTAGAAAGAGCTTTAGCTATAATTGAAGCAGCAGCAAAAACAGGTGTCCATGCTTTGAAGCTGCAAACTTATACGGCAGATACAATGACTTTAGATATTGAAGAAGGGGATTTTTTTATTGAAGATCCAAAAAGTTTATGGAAAGGAACTTCATTATATAAACTTTACCAAAAAGCTTACACTCCATGGGAATGGCATGAGCCTATTTTTAAGCGGTGTAAAGAATTGGGCTTAATCGCGTTTAGTACTCCTTTTGATGAGACATCTGTGGATTTTTTAGAAAAATTGAATGTCCCAGCATATAAAATAGCATCATTTGAAAATAATCATATACCTTTAATTCGTAAAGTTGCATCTACGGGAAAACCTATGATTATATCTACCGGTATGGCAACAATAGCAGAGCTTGATGAAACAATCAGAACAGCAAGAAATTCCGGCTGTAATGATATAATATTGCTCAAATGTACAAGTACATATCCTGCTACACCGGAAGATGCAAATATCATGACCATACCGCATATGCACAAATTATTCAATGTGCAGGTTGGCTTATCCGACCACACAATGGGAATAGGTGTTGCAATAGCAAGTGTAACATTGGGAGCAACAGTTGTTGAAAAACATTTCACACTAAGACGTGCTGATGGTGGTGTGGATTCAGCATTTTCAATAGAACCGGAAGAAATGCAAATGCTTGTAAAAGAAACTAATAATGCATGGCAGGCGTTAGGAAAAGTTAATTACGGCCCAACTAAAACAGAAAAATCATCGATGAGATATCGAAGATCTCTTTATGTGATTCAAGATATTGAAGCAGGAGGGCAATTCACCCATGATAATATTAAGGCAATTAGACCGGGTTTTGGTTTACCAACTAAATATATTGAAATAATTATTGGAAGAAAAGCAAAAAAAATAATTAAAAAAGGCACTCCTTTATATTGGGATTTAATTTTTTAAGAATAAGTCTTCATAGTGTTGAATATGTTTTATAATTAGTTTTAATATGATAAAGAATAGGGGGATATGAAATTGAAAAATAAAATAAGTCAAGACAAAATTTATAGCACAGAGGAACAACTTAGTGTTAAAACACAATTGGGTGATTTGTTTGAGTCTGATAGAGGGCAAACATCTGATAAATTAAGCGCTTTTACAAAGTATATTACCAGACAAGATTTAAGTCTTTTTCTGGCACGATATGAAATTTTTAAAAAAGTCATGGGTATTAAAGGCTCAATTATTGAATGTGGAGTTTATTTTGGAAATGGGCTTATGACTTATTCACAACTGAGTGCTGCATTGGAACCAATAAATTATAATCGACGAATTATAGGTTTTGATACATTTTGCGGGAACAAGGGGGAAACGAAAAACGATTTACCTAGTAAAGCAGCTGCTGGTTTAACGCAAGCACAATATGATATTGATTCAGAAAATGAAATACTAAAATGTATAAATATTTATGATAAAAATCGTTTTTTAAATCATATTTCTAAAGTAGAGTTGGTAAGGGGAGATATTATTAAAACAATTCCACAATATATTATTGAAAATCCACACTTAATAGTGAGTATTTTAGAGCTATCTGTAAATCTTTATGAGCCGACTAAAGTCGCATTAAAACATATCTTACCAAGAATGACAAAAGGGTCAATTATTTCGGTTAATACTTTGAATGAAGGGATTTTTCCTGGTGTAACTTTGGCTATTAAAGAAGAATTGGGAATTAATAATGTGTGTATTCAAAGTTTTGAATATGCACCAAACCTCTCTTATATTGTTTTATAATTTAATATCTAATCACCATTCTTAAAATTCAAGGATAAAATAAATGAAGTTTCGTTATATGAAAAGATTTATCGATGAATTAATAGAATATTTTCTTGTGAATTTAAAGGGTTATAAGAATTCAAAAGATTCTGAACTATTAAACAATACTATTTCTTTGAAAAATAAGTACAAAGGAGAGCGGCTGTTTATATTTTTTTCAGGGGTGAGTATAAAAAAAATAAATTTGGATATTTTCAACAACGAATATACAATGGCAACAAATTATTTTGTACTTCATTATAAGTTTAAAAAACTTAATTTTGATTTTTATAGTATGGTTGCTTCTTGGAATATGAAAGAAGCCATTAACTATGAGTGGCTTACCGGTATTGTCTATAATAAAGTGAAACCGGAAATGAAGATATTTCTTCATTCCTCATCGCATAGCTGGCTTTCAAATATACCTTCATATAAACCCGAGATTACGTATTATGTTTCACCCTTACCTAATGGATTTCCTGATTATTGCAATGTGCAGGATTCAATGAAAGGAGTGTTCACTTGTAGCATATCTTTAGCAATACATATGGGATTTAAAGAAATTTACCTTGTTGGTTCAGATTATACAAAATCACCGCAAATTGTAGGACATTTCTATGATGGGGAATATGTTAAGCAAGAGCCAACCAAAGAATTGTTAGAAATGCACACTAATGTAAATGAATATGCGAAAAAAAATGGGGTAAAAATTTTTAATATAATTGAAGACGATTTTAAAAGTCCCATATTTGAGGGTATTAATATAAATGACATTTATGCTCTTTTTAATAATCAAAATAAACAGTCTTATACTGATAAATTGATTGATAGGATCGATGCTTTAGTATTCGATTTTGATGGTGTATTGACAGACAATTTAGTATATGTTGATCAGAACGGTAATGAACAGGTTTGCTGTAATCGAGGTGATGGACTTGCTTTTGATGCGCTTCGCAAGCTTAATATAAAGACTTTTATTATATCTACCGAAACAAATTCTGTTGTGGCAGAACGGGCAAAAAAATTAAAAATTCCTGTACAACAAGGTATTGCCAATAAACTGGAAGCATTAATATCTTTAGCAAAAAAAGAAAATATAGATATAGCTCGTATATTGTATGTTGGAAATGATTTAAACGATCTGGAAGTTATGAAAACATGCGGGTTGTCTGCCTGTCCTGCGGATAGTCATGAAAGAATTAAAGAGATTAGCCGTTTTAAATTAAAAACTTTAGGTGGAAAAGGACTCGTTCGAGAGTTAGTAGAAGATTTATTAAAAATAAATATTGAAGAAATTCTATATAAAAAATAAAAAAAGGAGGAATTGAATTAATGTTTATTATTGCAGAGATAGGAATCAATCATAATGGTGATTTAAAAATCGCCAAACAGCTTATTGATGTTGCAAAGATCGCTGGTTGTGATGCAGTCAAATTCCAAAAAAGAACCATAGATTTGGTTTACACTAAGGAATTATTGGATTCACCGCGGGAAAGTCCATGGGGAAAAACACAGCGAGCCCAAAAAGAAGGCTTAGAGTTTAATTATGCTCAGTATAAAGAAATAGACGATTATTGTCGTCATAAAGAAATTGAATGGTTTGCGTCTGCCTGGGATCATGAAAGCCAGAAATTCATAAGACAGTTTGATTTTAAACATAATAAAGTTGCATCAACAATGATAGTTGATGAGAAATTTTTAAAAATGGTTGCGAGCGAAGGAAAACATACATTTATATCTACAGGGATGAGTTCCCTGGATATAATCGATAAAGCTGTTCAAATTTTCAGGGATATGAAATGTTCATTTGAACTTATGCATTGTGTTGCTACATATCCTATGAAAGATGAAGATGCAAATCTTAATTGTATTCCTATGCTTCGTGAGCGATATAAATGCGATGTTGGATATAGCGGACATGAAACAGGTTTGGCTATATCCTACGCTGCTGCGGCATTTGGAATATCCTCACTTGAAAGACATATAACATTAGACCGCGCTATGTATGGTTCCGATCAATCTGCTTCTGTTGAACCTATAGGTATTATGCAATTGGTTGGAGGTGTGCGAAAAATTGAACGTGTGCTTGGAAATGGTAAAAAAACAATTATAGAAGCAGAAATTCCAATTGCAAAAAAACTTCGTGCGCATATTCAAGGGTAAAGGGGAAAATTATGATTATTAAAGATAAACGTAAATTTTTAAATGAAGAAACATGTTATAGTCCTGATTTTCATATAGCGGACTATGAATTGGGAAAATATTCTTTTAACGAATCCGCACTTTCAAATCTTGGAATTAAATCAACTATGACCAAATCTGAAGACTTATGGAAACGCGGGCGTAAAATTATTCCCTGTGGTACTCAGACACTTGGAAAGAGCCCGATAGGTTTTATTGATGGCGTTGCCCCTAAATATTTATCACATGGAAAAGGCGGCCGAGTCTGGGATGTTGACGGAAATGAATATATAGATTGCTGGCTTGCCTGTTTACCAATAACGTTTGGATATCGTGTTGAAGAAATAGATAATGCTATAATCGAGCAGGTAACAAAAAGCGGAATTACTTTTTCCCTAATGCATTCATTAGAGGTGGAAGTTGCTGAAATGCTGCAGGAAGATATTTCAATTGCTGAACAAATAAGGTTTACAAAAAACGGTTCTGATGTTTGTGAAGCTGCTGTTCGTTTAGCAAGATATTTAACAAAACGAGATAAAGTTATTACTTTAGGTTATCATGGTTTTCATGATTGGTATATAGCAAGCACTGATCGTAATGGCGGAATTCCTGATTGCATAAAAGAAAGAACTTTGCGTTTTGCTTATAATAATATTGATAATTTAAAAAAATTGTTTGATACAAATAAAAATGAGATAGCCTGTGTAATTATGGAGCCTACTATTTTTGAAGCTCCTAAGGATGATTTTTTAGCTAAAGTAAAAGATGTTTGTCATAAAAATGGAGCATTATTGATTTTTGATGAAATGCTCACTGGTTATAGATTCTCAACTAACGGTGCAATGTCTTTTTTTGAAGTTGAGCCGGATTTAGCTACTTTCGGAAAAGGAATTGCTAATGGAATGCCGATAGGCATTCTCGTTGGATTAGAAAAACACATGCGAGGATTTGAAGAAGTTTTTCTTTCAAGCACTTATGGCGGGGAGACTCTTACTCTTGCGGCAACATTAGCAGGTCTTAAGTATCACCGTAAGAATGATGTTGTTGGCCACATGTGGCAAATAGGGAAAATTGTTCTGGATAATTTCAGACAATCGATCAAAAAATTTAATTTAGAAAAAAACATATCAGCTATTGGTTACCCTGTACGACAAACATTGACTTTTAAAAAAGATAATGGGGAACCTGATTATAGCTTAGCAGGTCTTTTTCAACAGGAAATGCTGAAAAATGGTGTGCTATGCAATTCAGGACTTGGTTTTTGTCATAAACATTCTGCTAATGATGCTATGCATGTAGCAAGAAGTTTTGACAAAGCATGCTTATTAATGCAAGAAGCTATAAAATCCGGTAACCTTGAACGTTATTTAAAAGGTAACCCTGCGCAACCTGTTTTTCGTGGATTGCGCGATCAGAAAGTAACATCAAATTAAAAGGACATCATGCTAGGAAGTTCATTGTTTGGAGTAATGCAGGGCAGATTACTTCCTAAATATAAAGGACGTTATCAAGCCCATCCATTAGGATATTGGCAGGAAGAATTTTTTATTGCTGCAAAATTTGGTTTGGATATTATTGAATTTATTCTTGATTATGAAGATGCTGAAAAAAATCCAATTTTATTTGATCCTGATTCAATATGTAAAATAATTGAAAAAACAGGAGTGAAAGTAAAAAGCGTATGCGCAGATTATTTTATGGAAGCTCCTGTATATTCAAACCCTGATAGCAGTGCTATTCTTGAACGTTTAATTCGAAATGCGAGTATTGTTGGAATACGTGATATTGTTATCCCATGTGTGGATAAATCCAGTCTTCATGGACGCAAAGAAGCAGCATCATTTATTGAAAATTTGCTTGCTGTCATTCCTTTAGCAGAGAAAACAGAAGTGAATTTGGCTCTTGAAACTGATTTGCCCCCGGATGATTTTGCATGGTTGTTATCACAATTTAATTCTAAAGTAGTGACAGTTAATTATGATACCGGTAACAGCGCTTCTTCAGGGTATAATCTGATTGAAGAATTTGAAGCCTATGGTGATCGCATTACTGATATACATATAAAAGATAGAATTTGCGGAGGAGGCTCGGTATTATTAGGTACCGGCAATACAGACTTTGATGCACTTTTTTTATTTTTATCAAAAAACAAATTTAGTGGACCATTAATTATGCAAGCTTATCGAGATGACGAGGGTATTGAGATTTTCAAACAACAACAAAAGTGGATACAAGATCGGTATAATAGATTTATAGAAAGGATTAAATAATGTCAAATGTAAACGTAGTTGCTTTAATTCAAGCTCGGGGAGGTTCTAAAGGTGTACCGGGAAAAAATATACGACCATTGGGTGGATACCCTTTAATAGCATGGTCAGTAGTAGCATGCAAATTATGTAAAAATATTGACCGAGTTGTTATTTCAACAGACAGCCATGAAATCGCTGATATAGGAAAGAAATATGGGGCAGAAGTTCCTTTTATGCGTCCTGCTGAATTCGCTACTGATACAGCTAATGATTTAGATGTTATTAAGCATGCATTAGGATGGTTCAAAGATGTTGAAAAAAGAATTCCTGATTTAATAATTCAAATTAGACCAACGACGCCGCTGCGAGAACCATCTTTAATGGATGATGCAATTCGTTTGATGCAGAAACATCCTGAAGCTACTGGATTATTATCGGTATTTGAAATGCCTGAATCTCATTGCAAAATGTTCGGCATGAAGAAAGATGGGTTCTTACATGGATTATGTCCTGATGATCCGCGTCCTGAATATTTTAATTTACCACGTCAAGTATTTCCTCCAACATATTTTGCAGGCGGATATATTGATATTATCAAACCAGGCACAGTATTAGATTTGAAAATGTGTTATGGTGATCGTATACTTGGTTTTATTTCACCAGATAGCGGTGAAGTTGATAGTCCGGAAGATTTTAAACGTTTAGAATATTTAATGAGCGATTATGGGCAAACAGTATATGAATATTTAAGGAAAAATTTTTATGAAAAAAACTGTAATTGATATATTTGATTTGACTGGAAGAGTAGCTATTATTACAGGCGGCGCAGGTTTGCTTGGTATAAAACATGCTGAAGCTATATCAGAATTAGGCGGGATTCCGGTTCTACTTGATATATCAAAAGAGGCAATAGATGCAGCAGTTGTTAAAATAAATAAGCCTTGTGCGGGACTTATAGCTGATATTACCGATGAAAAAGCATTAACTGACACGCTAGAACGTGTAGTACATGATTATAATCGGATTGATATTTTAATCAATAATGCGGCAGATAATCCAAAAGTCGAGAGTAAAGAATTTGCGAGCAAACAATGGTGCAGGCTGGAAAATTTTCCTCTTAACGCATGGGAAAAAAGTATTTCTGTAGGATTAACAGGAGCATTCCTTTGTTCAAAAGTTTTTGGTACTGAAATGGCAAAACGTGGTAAAGGAGTTATTCTCAATATTGCTTCAGACCTTGCTGTTATTGCTCCCGATCAACGAATTTACCGCACACCAGGATTATCTATAGAAAACCAACCTGTTAAGCCTGTTACTTATTCAGTGGTAAAAGCTGGATTGATAGGACTAACACGTTATATTGCCACTTATTGGAATGAATTTGGTGTGCGCTCAAATGCACTTGTGCCGGGTGGCGTATACAATGAACAGCCGGATGATTTTGTTCAGCGTTTGACCAATCTTATTCCTATGGGACGAATGGCAAATGCTGATGAATATAAAGCCGCAGTGGCATTTTTAGTTTCCGATGCCTCATCTTATATGACAGGCGCCTCTCTGGTAATCGATGGTGGAAGAACCGCATGGTGAGTCCTTCAGATAATTTAGTGCAAAATAACAATCAAAAATGGTATTTATCATATAGCATAAATTTATCAGAAAAAAGTATTTATACATTTTTATTTGTTTTATCATTGATTTACTCAACACTATTAATCAGAATAATGAATCCCTTAGTCAATAATGAGCATCTTACGTATTCCTTATTGGTGATAGAGGAATATGTTTTATTGTTCATTTTATTAGTTTGTTATTTTTTACGGAATTCGATAAAAATACCTGATATTACAATGACAGTGCTGGTGATAGCATATATGTATTTTTCAGCATGGATAAAACATGATGCGGATATTTATTATTTAAAATTATCAATATTTTTTTTTCTTCACTATTTAGTTTATATTAATATTTTTGAACGATTGGATAAACGTATAGTTTTTTATATTCTTATGCTGTATGGATTTCTTATTTCAATATTCTATATTAATTTAATGTATTCAAATGTTAATATTATTGCATCGACAGAAGTTGCAGGACATCTCGGCAAAAGAGGTTCCTCTGAAGAATTTGGTATGCTTACTAATGTAAATAATATTTCAATGATATTAGTTGGAATTTCAACACTTTTAGTAGTTATAAAACATAATTTTGAGATTAGTAAAAAAATGATATTATTATCATTAATTCTACATTTAACAGTATTATTAGTTTTAATAATCAATGCAACCGTTTCAGCTATTTTATTTTTCATTTCTTTATTAATTTATGATCTTTATAAAATGTATGGTTTTTCTAGTTTCGCAGTTTTATTATTAATTATAAGTGTAATAGGCTATTTTGGATTTAATATATCTAATTTATTAATATTTCAACGTGCGGAGTCCGGTGCTACATTTGATATTAGAATAATAAATATGATGCAATCACTTGATATATTTAAAAATAATCCATTTTTTGGCATTGGTCATTCACTCATTGCTGAAATAGAGACAGGATTGGTTTATTCTACTGATCATAATTTTTACACAAAACTTTTGGGTGCTGAAGGAATGATTGGTTTTTTATTATATGGTTGTTTTTTTTATAATTTTTTACGTTCACGTAGAGTATATTTCAAAGGTCTAAACCTGTTACGTTTCTATTTTTTATTTTTCTTGATTTTCACACCCGCCGGTTGTTCAGTTATGATGATTGTTGCAGCTTTAATTTATGAGATTAGCGGATATTATTCAATTTCAAATAATTCTCATATAAACGAAAATGGATATTTGATTTAAACATGAATATTTTAAAAGATAAATTAAAGAAATTGCGAAGAAAAATTTATTGTTTCCGTTTTCCATATTTTAAAGCTTATGCTAATTTATTGATTAAATTTAATTTTTCAATAAAATTATTTTTAATTTGGTTGAAAAATGTATTATTTTTTGATCAGATGATAAGATTTCAATGTAATAAAGTTGGTAAAAATATATTTATTTGGAAGGAATATCCATCAATTTTAAATAAAGGATATATTGAAATGGGAGATAATATAAATATATTTGGGGAAAATTATTTTAGAGTCGGGATTATCCTTTCTGATATTAATAAACCAAGATTGATCATAGGTAATAATGTTGATATTGGGTATCAATGTGATATTAATGTTGCGGGTATCGTTAGTATTGGTAATAATGTTTTTCTAGCAAATGGTGTGAAAATATTTGATAATAATTCACATCCATTAGATATAAAAGAAAGACAGCATAAATCTCCTTTAGCAAATGAACATATATCTCCTGTTGTTATAAAAGATGATGCATGGATTGGAATAAATGCAATAATTTTAAAAGGGGTTACTATAGGTAGAGGTGCAATAATAGGAGCAGGATCTGTTGTAACTAAGGACATTCCAGATAATGTAATTGCAGTGGGTAATCCAGCCAGAGTTATTAAGGATATTAAATAAAAAAGCAATATTTTATAAATATAAAAAATATTTATATTTTTGATTAAGGAATATCAATAATGAGTTCGGAGAAAATTTGTCAGGTTTGTGGAACATATGATTTAAAGGAGAGATTCAATTAGATGTGTGCTTAGGAAAAACTCAAACATATAGAAGGGGAAAAAATGGAAACAAAAAATGATAATACAAAAAAGATGACGGTTAGCGAAACTTATAGTAAGTATGTTTTTTCAGAATGGCCTGATGTTTTGGGAGACCTGTACGCGAAATATAAAGACCGTAACCATGTCGTTACTTATAAAGGAAATATTAATAATGTATTTCGAGCTGTATTTGTGTTCGATTATTTAAAAAAATTTTTTCCTAATGGTTGCAAAGTTATCGATATTGGTTGTGGTATAGGTTATATCTCTCATTACCTGTCTAAAAATGGTTATGATGTCCATGCCTTCGACGCTAGCGATACTGGAATCTTAAAAGCTAAAGAAGTAGCGAGTCAGATCGGTATTAATCCGGATATATTTGTGTGTCATGACCATACATACCTTGAAAAAGTTCCTAGTGAATCTGTAGATGTTGCACTAGCGATGGGGTTTCTTTATTATCTGGATGAAAAGACCAGAGATTATTGTTATAAGCAAATTAACAGAATCTTAAAGAAAAAGGGGCGTTTTTTAATGACTGGTAATAATAAATTATTTGAAGCTTTTGCTCTAAATGATACTACACTTAAATTTTGGGCAGAGATGATAGATGATTTTTCTCCAGTATCGAAGTTGCTTACTCCAAAAACGACTCTTGATGCTTTATGTGAAAAAGTCAAAGTACCAAAAAGAATATTTGAAGAAAAGAGTATCAGCAAAAAATTTAAGTTACTTGAAGATAATCCGCTGACTTTCCATAAAGATTTACGTGAGTATGATTTTGAAGTTGAAGAAATACTTTATCCCGATAGTCATTTATTAATTCCCGCCCTTGAAGCTGAAGTTGATCAAGATGCTTTGTTGAAATTAAAAGCTGAATATTGTGTTCAGAAAGCCAGAGACTGGCGAGGTATATTTATGTGTTATGAATTTCTTGCCTTTATGCATAAGGGCGCTGTTTAATTATAAGA
This sequence comes from uncultured bacterium, assembly GCA_964457585.1. GTDB lineage: Bacteria > JACRDZ01 > JACRDZ01 > JACRDZ01 > JACRDZ01 > CAYWFU01. The sequence continues at coordinate 28,962 of CAYWFU010000007.1, forward strand.
TGTTATTTAATGTTTAATTTTTGATTGAATAATTTATTTTTATAAATATAATATTATTTATGGATAAGGAGTTATTATGGTAGTAGAAAAGTATCAATTTAGTCTTGAACCAAAAAAAGTTCCACTAGTGGAAACAAAAAATCGTCGAATTAAAACAGCAATCCCTGCTCCGGGAACAAAAGAGCTTATGGAGCGAATTGCAGCTGTTGAAAGTTCCAATGCAATGGATCAGCTTCCTGTAATATGGGATAGAGCTTTAGGCCATCAGATTTTCGATCCATGGGGAAATTGTTGGATAGATTTTACATCAACTATATTTGTGACAAATGTCGGGCATGCGCATCCATACATGAAAGAATCGATAAAAAAACAAATGGATAATCTGATGCATTCATATAGTTATCCAACTGAAATTCGTGCTCGTTATGTTGAAAAATTAATTGCATTTACCCCTAGCAATCTTAAGAAAGCTTCTCTTTTTTCAACAGGGACAGAAGCGGTTGAAAGAGCAGTTAAGATTGCGCGGCTTTATGGCTTAAAATCTAATCCTGCACGAAAACTTATTGTTGGATGGGATGGAAATTTTCATGGTAAAACCATGGGATCTCAAATGGTTGGCGGACAGCATGCTGATAAATATTGGATAGGTTATCTTGATCCAAATATGACACATCTTCCATTTCCATTTCCATGGGTTATGGAAAAATCAGGATTAACAGGTGAGGAGAAGTTCAAACAGGATATTAATTCATTAAAAGAAAAAGGTATTAATTTAAAAGATATAACTGCTTTTATTGTTGAAACATTTCAAGGTTGGGGTGCAGTTTTTTATCCTAAAGATTATATCCAAGCAATGAGATGCTGGGCAGATGAAAATGATGTATTATTAATATTTGATGAGATTCAAGCTGGCTTTGGTCGTACAGGACGCTTGTTTGCTTATGAACATTATGATGTGAATGCAGATGTTGTAATTTGTGGTAAAGGAATTTCAGGAAGTATTCCTCTTTCTGCTGTAATTGGCAGAGCTGATGTAATTGATCTTGATCCTGCGTATACAAGTACTCATGGCGGGCATCCTCTTGCATGTACAGCCGGACTTGCTAATATAGAAATTTTTGAAAAAGAAAATCTTATAAGTGAGTCAAAGCGAAAAGAAGGAATATTTCTTTTTGAATTAAATCGATGGAAAGAACATTTCCCAAAAAGAATAGGCAGAATTTTAGGTAAAGGAATGATTTGGGGCGTTTACATTACAACTCCTGGAGGAAAAGACGAACTCGATACTGTTTTTTGTGATAAAATTATTGAGCGCGCTTTGCAGAAAGGCGTGTTCAACATCAGAACAGGCAAGGGAACCATCAAAATAGGTCCGCCTTTAAACATTCCGGATGATGCATTGATTGAAGGTTTACGAGTGATAGAAGAGAGTATATCCGAACTTATAAAAAATAACTAATTTTGTATACTATTTTCAGCAAAATACTTACGAAATTATTATAATTATATTTTATATTTAGTACTACAGCGCTATAGTGAGATAGTGCGACAGAGCGACCAATGGCATTGACACTAAATCTATTATTAAATTGAGCATTGAGCATTGACAATTGAGCATTGAGCATTAAATCATCCTTTTGCCTATTGTTTTTATGCTGTTATTAATAATTTTACATAATTTATTACATTCTTTCATAGTATAATCTATGGAATTATTTTAGCCCTTAATGCTCAATTGTCAATGCTCAATGCTCAATCGTCAATTTAGTGTCAATGCCATTGACAGAGCGACAGCCTGCAGTATGAGATGACTAGAACTGACAATAGACACAGGCTAACTTGCATAAAACTGTCGTACTATCGCACTGTAGCGCTGTAGTATTAGTATTCACATATTAATAATTAAGGAGAATATAGTAATGAGAATTCTTTTAATAGCTTATGATAATGATTCACATATTTCGGTTTTTCCTCTCGGTTTGGCATATATAGCAGCTGTTTGTAGAAATGCAGGTCATGATGTGGTGATTTACAATCAAGATATTCATCACTGGTCTGAATCACATTTATTGGAGTTTTTGAATAAAAATAAGTTCAATGTAGTTGGGTTGGGTGTTGTAGGTGGTTATTATCAATATAGAAAATTGCTAAAAATATCAGGAGCAATTAATAAAGCAAAGAATAAACCTTTTTACATTATTGGTGGACATTGTCCCTCTCCCGATCCGGAATACTTTTTGAAAAAGACACAAGCAGATGTTGTAGTAATTGGAGAAGGTGAAAATACGATACTGGACTTGTTAAAAGTGTTAGAAGAGAAAAAAGATATATCATCTGTTGATGGAATTGCGTTTATGAAGGATGGAAGATGTTTTCAAACACCTAGACGTGCACTAATACAAGATATAGATAATATTCCCCACCCTGCATGGGATTTATTTCCAATGGAGCACTATGTTTTATTGCGAGAAGCAAATGCCAAAAAAACCGAACGTAGTATGCATGTCTTATCAGGCAGAGGATGTATTTTTAAATGCAATTTTTGTTATAGAATGGATGAAGGTTACAGAGCAAGGTCTTCCGACGCTATAATAGAAGAAATAAGGAAATTACAAAAAGAATATTCTATTTCATATATCGACTTCCTAGATGAACTTTTTATGGTTTCAGAAAAAAGGACAATCGAATTATGTGAGAGCTTTATTAAATCAAAGATTAAATTTAATTGGTTTTGTAGTGGGAGATTAAATTTTGCCAAGACAGATGTTCTTAAACTTATGAAAGATGCAGGATGTGTGTTTATTAATTATGGAATTGAGTCATTAGATGAAAATGCTCTACGTGTTATGAATAAAGCTCTTACTGTTAAACAAATTATTACGGGTATTGAAAATACATTATCAGTTGGAATAAGCCCGGGTTTAAATATTATATGGGGAAATATTGGAGAAACAATTGAATCATTAAAGATGGGAGTTGATTTTTTATTAAAATATGATGACCATGCACAAATGAGAACAATCAGGCCTGTAACACCATATCCAGGATCTCCGCTTTATTATTATGCTATTGAAAAGGGTCTATTGAAAGACTGTAAAGATTTTTATGAAAATAAGCATATTAATTCTGATTTATTAGCAGTTAATTTTACCAATTTGACTGATGACGAATTCCATAAGGCATTATTTGAAGCAAATAAAATACTTATAAATAAGTACTATGATTCTCAAAACAAAAAAGTAATCGAAAATGCATGTAAGCTATATTTTGATAAGGATGTCTCATTCAGAGGGTTTAGACAGACTTGAATTTAGGTATAGGAATTTGAAACGCTCGATAAGTAGAGACGCAAAATTTTGCGTCTCTACATGAAATTTTTGTAGTTGCCTGATTTATCAGGCTTAATTTAATATTCGAATATTTGTGAGAGGTAAATAGTAAGATGGAAAAAAATATTATATTTTTTGTTATCCAATCACTTAATGATGATTATGCAAGGAAGTTTGGTTTTGATTTACTCAAAAAAAGAGGATTTGATATATATATTTTTAATCTCTTTAATTGGATTTTCAAAAATGCCCAGGAGAAATTTCCACAACACAATAAGCTGGAACCAATTAACGACATCAAACAGGTAAAAATTTGTAATCAAGAAGAACTATATAATGCTTTGCGTAATATAAAAGGATGGAAAGTGGTATTTTTATCTACCCCAGTGACGCCAGTCCTACTTAAAACCTTACAAAAATTGGATATTCCTTATATAATATATCCTTCTTGGGGATGTGTGCATGGAGTCCAACAAAAGAGATTTTTATTGTTGAGGGTATATAATGCTATTTCAGAGTTGTTTACATCTCCTTTGAATAGAATGCTCGCATTTGTAATACATAAGAGAACAGAATATAGTATAAAAAAATATCCTCCTACCTATACTATTACAATGTTTAAGAAAGATAATACAATAGATTTAGAAAGAACGAAAGTTATTCTTAATCATGCCTTTGATTACGATCGCTATCTTCAAAATAAAGATAAGCCAAGACCAAAATATATTTTTGCAGGAGATTATATTTTATTATTACCTAATCATACTTGGCCTATTCATGATTATTTAGTAGTCAAAGGAATGATAGGTAAAAGTGCAGTAACCAAAGAAGAATATCAAATTTTGATTAATCATGCATTAGACAATATTGAGAAATTAACAGGGAAAAAAATAATTATTGCAGGATATCCTAATGCGACTAAAGATGAAGATATATATGAAGGAAGACATTTTGTTCTTGGTGGAGATACGGAACAATTGGTCAAATATTCTTCCGGCGTCATGGGGCACCATACAAGCGCGTTTAATTTTGCCATAATACATAATAAACCAATACGCTTGATTAATTTTAGAATATTAAAAAATGATAAACATTTTGATAAATCGATGAAACTTTATGAGAATGTACTTAGAACTGAAAGCAAGTATGTTGATACTTTTGAAGATTGCCATAAGCTAGTGGAAGAGGGTATGTTTGTCTATAATCGGGAATTATATAGTGAATATATGAGAAAATATGTTATTTCAGAAGATGTTGCTGCACTTCCGTTAAAGCTATACTGGGATAGAGTGGCTGATGCGCTTGATGCTGATATAGAGGCATAAGGAGACAAGTATGTCAGATATCGTATTTATACAATTACCCCTTTGGGGGATTGGTGTCCCGCCTCTCGGCACAGCTTTGCTGAAAAGTTATTTAAAACAGCATGGTGTGACATCTACAATATTCGATGTGAATATTCATGCTTATTCTATAAGAGGTGAAAGATTTGAAGATTATTGGGATGTGAAAAATGGGTGGAATCATGTAAGCAGCGAAGAGAAAATGGTTGAATTTTACAATAAATATAGAGCCCTATTTTCATTTTATATAGATAAAATTGAAAAAATTAATCCACGTATTGTTGGGCTGACTATTTATTACTCTAATATGATACTTTCAAAAATATTTATCGAAGAGCTTAAAAGTAAATGTCCATTAATTAAAATTATTTTAGGCGGACCACATGCCACGGAGTTTAGTAAAGATGAACTTCTTTCATCTCCGTCAGTTGATGCTGTCAGCTTAGGTGAAGGCGAAAAAGCAATACTTGCATATTATAATGAAGTTCTTAACGAAAAGAACGAAAGCTTACCGGGCATTGCATACAAAAAAAATAATTCTGTAATCGAAGCAAAACCCATAGAATATATTAAAAATTTAGATGATCTTCCATTCCCTGATTTTGATGATTTTAATTTGTCTTTATATTTCACAGGGAGATATGTTTATCTACCGAGTTATATTTCAAGAGGCTGTATTAATAAATGTATTTATTGTACAGAAAGAAGCTTCATGAAGCAGTTTCGTTTTAGATCTGCTAAAAGAGTTGTTGATGAATTTGAATATTTTTTAAAGAAATATCCGGCAGTAAAAGGAATTCGAATGTGCGATAGCATAACAAACGCAAGCATTCCAATGCTTAATGAATTTTGTGATCTGATGATAGAAAAAAAGATACCTTTGAGCTGGAGTATGGAAAATGCCGCAATTCGAAAAGAAATGCGCACACCTCTTTATAAGAAACTTAAAAAAGCGGATTGTACATTAATAGGTTATGGAATGGAAACACCTTCTGAAAAATTGTTGAAAAACATTGGGAAAACACTTGCGCAAGGTGTTGATATAGAAAAAGTATTAAAAGAAGGAAAAAAATCAGGAATACATATTAGTGTGAATATTATGTTCGGCCTTCCGGGTGAAACAGATGAAGATTTTGAAAATCTCCTAAATTTTCTTAAAAAAAATAGAAAGTCTTTAAGTATGGTAAATCCTTCACTTAATCTTTGTGCCTTTTTTCCGGGATCATTAGGTTATAGTACTCCGGAAAAATATGAAGTTGATATGACTCATGGACCGGATTTTTGGAAGACTATTGATAATAAAAATAATTTCCCTATTAGAATGAATAGATTTGAAAAATTTATTCTAGAAGCAAAAAAAAATAAACTGGATAATTTTTTGAATGCTACGGAAATTCCAAATAAAAATCAGCGGCTATTTGAATATTATTGCGCAGTGGAAGATAAGGAAAACGCATTAAAATATTATAATTTGATATCTGAAAAGGATTTAACCGGCGAGTACACAAAACTTTATAATAAACTTAACGGAGATAATAGTTCTAATGATTTGACATATGTTGTTTCAAATTTTATTCAATCTCTTAATAGTAAAGAAAGAGATGTTGCAATTAGACAATCCTTAAGCTGGCTTATAAGTGAGTATGAGAAGAAAGGTATATTTTTAGAAAATACATGGTCAAAAGATATTCATCCAATTAAAGCACGTATAAGGGATTTGATTCATAGAGCAATAGGAATTCATTATATTGAAAAAAGAATTAACGGCGTTCTTGAGATTTTAAAAATTGCAAACAGACAAGAATGAATAAATTAAAAAAAATACTTATCTATACAGATGTTCCGTATTTTGCAGGATGTGAAAATGTTTTAGAGAATATTGTTTCATATACAAAAATAAATACTGAATTTGAAATTGTTTTTTGTTATAGAAGAAGTCATCAATACACTTATGATTTAAAAAATAGATCAATAAATGTTCCTATATTTCCTGTCTTTGTACTTTCAAACGATCCGATTTTTTCTTTTTTAAAAAATATATTCGGAACAGGTTTATTATATCGTCTTGCCAAATTGCCTTTTTCTATAATAGAAAGAAGCTTTGTACTTTCCATAGTAAATTTTTTTATTCTATATAGACTTGTCTGCAAACATGCACCGGATATTGTACATATTAATAATGGCGGATACCCGGGTGCGGCAACATGCAGAGTTATGGCTTTATCTGCAAAAAAGGCGGGTATTAAAAAAATAATATTTACTGTAAACAATATTGCCTGTCCACAAACAGGAATAATTGATAAACTTTTAGATAAAGCTATAGATGCACGAGTTAACTATTTTACAACTGCATCGCATGCAGCGTCTAATCAACTTACAATATCTAGAGGTTTTTATAATGATAAATTAAAAGTTATAGCAAATACAATTTTATTTGATGGGGAAAAGTTGAAATTTACACCCAGGCTAAGAAAAGAATTTAGTATTCCCAAAGATGTAAAGATTATAGGATCTGTTGGCTTATTAACAAAAAGAAAAGGCTATCATGTTCTGATTGAAGCGGCTAAACAAATTGTAACTTATTCAAATTGGTGCATATTCATTTTTGGAGAAGGAGAAGAACGTGAAATTCTCAATGAAATGATAAAAAAAAATAATTTATCAGATAGAATTTTTTTACCGGGATTTCGTTCTAATATTATGGATTATGTATTGGATTTTGATGTATTTGTGCTTCCTTCAACAAATAATGAAGATTTACCGAATGTTATTAATGAAGCTATGCTACTGGGAAAGCCTGTAATTGGAACCATGGTTGCTGGTATTCCTGAACAAATTGACGATGGTGTAACAGGTTACCTTGTAAAGCCCCAAGACGAGAAAGAATTAAGTGAAGCATTAGCAAAAGTTACACAAATGAGTTATAATCAACTTGAAAACATGGGGAAATCAAGTAAAAATAAATATTTGAATCAATTTTCATATTGTAAATCAATGGATAAATATTATACCTTATATAAGAGTTTAGCTTTAATTGTACAATAACAATTTTTTTGAAATTTGGAGGTTAAATGAAAGTTTTAATTACAGGTGGATTTGGTTATATAGGGTCCTGGCTTAGCAATTATTTTTGTAAAAATGGATATGATGTACATATTCTTTCAAATTCGAATGATAGATTTTTAAAAGGTGTAAATTATAATTTTATTAAAGCAGATGTATCTAATATAAATGAATTAAAATCTAAAGTTAAAGAAAATTATGATTATTGTATTCATCTGGCAAGTAATAATGATTATTTTATAGAAGGTTATGCGGAAAAAGCACTTCATATTAATGCTCTTGGAACCAGAAATATATTAGAAACAATTGTTAATAAAAATATTAAAAAATTTATCTATTTTTCCACATCTCATGTTTATGGAGCTGCAAAAGAAATGGTTGACGAATCTTTTCTGCCAAATCCTCTAAATGATTATGCTTGCACACAATTATTTGGGGAGTACTATGTAAGACAATTTGGTATAATAAATCAATTACCTTATACAATTGTGCGTCCTACAAATGGGTATGGTGCCCCAAAATTTTTAAATACAACGAAATGGTATCTTGTATTTAATTCTTTGGTTAGATCAGCTTATGAAAATAAAGAAATAATATTAAATTCAGATGGACAGGCAATGAGAGATTTTATTTGGATTGGAGATATTTGTAAAATTATTGAATCCATTTTGATTACTAAAGAGACAGTCAATGAAATAATAAATTTATCATCAGGAAAAATGTATAAAATTATTGAAATAGCTGAAATAGTAAAAAAAGTTTATGAAAGCAGATATAAACGTTCTATATCTATAAAAATTAATCCTAATAATAATCCCAAATTTTATTCACTTAAAATAAGTAATCAAAAATTGTGTAAACTGATTAATTTTCATCCAAATGAGAAATTTTTAGAGGAAGCTGATAGTATTTTTTCTTTGCTTGAGGGAGGACGTTAATAATTGTGCAACCACTCGTTTCTATTGTTACTCCTATGTTTAATGCTGAAGCTTATGTTTCACAGACAATTGAATCTGTTTTGTCTCAAACTTATTCAAATTGGGAAATGATAATTGTTGATAATTATTCAACAGATAAAAGCAAAGAAATTGTCCATGAATATTGTAAAAAAGATAATAGAATAAAGCTTGTCAAGTTAGATTATAATTCAGGTGGTCCGGCCAGACCTCGTAATGTAGGAATAAAAAATAGCAAAGGTGATTTTATTGCTTATTTAGATGCAGATGATTTATGGCAAAAAGATAAATTGGAAAAGCAGTTAAATTTTTTTCAAAATAATCCTGATGTTTATTTATGTTATTCGACTTATCAATTGATAAATGAAAATAGTACAAAATTAGATGTAATGCTTGAAAAGCGTAAAAAATCTAATGGTTGCACTTTTGAATCACTTTTTCTTTCTTTTAATTTTATACCAAGCGCCTCTGTAATGATAAAAATATATGATAAAGAAGTAATATTTTTTGATGAGAATCCAAAACTGGTTGCAGCAGAAGATTTTGATTTATGGTTAAGAATAGCTAAAAGTAAAAAAATAGGTTTTATTGATGAACCATTGTTGTTATACCGAATACATGAAAATAACACTTCCGGAAATGTAAGCTACCGCATTTCAAGAAATTGGAATTTAATACAAAAATGGAAAATAGAAGTTAATAATATATTACTTGTTAAAAAATATTTTTTATTTTTTATTTACGTAATATTTTCTTTTTATCGAGCTGCTATTCGAGAATTTAACAAATAATAGGAGGGTAATATGCCAGGGAATTGTACTTGTAGCCTAGAAAATAAAAGTGAATTTGTAACGATATATAAACATCTCACAAAAGAAGATGAACAACATCTGGGTAAAATGGAGATACATCGTTGTTTGAATTGTTCATTAGCATTTGCAAATCCCCAGCCCGATATATCAAAACTCGAATATTATTACGACAAAATATATAGGAAAGAAGGAAGACCAAATTTTATAAGCAATCCGGAAAAGACTGGGCCGGGTAATCTGGAAAAATCACAGTATGCTTATATTGCTAAATACGTAAATTTATCCAATATAAATAGTATTCTTGATATTGGTGCTGGTTATGGATTTTTTTTACGTGAAATAAGAAAAATGCATTCTTCCATAGAATTATTTTTTGATGATTTAGATATTAAATCTACACAATATTTAGAAAAATATAATATAAATAGGTACGATCATAAAATAAATAATAGTATAGATTTAATCATTTCTTCACATAATTTGGAACATTTTACTACACCTGATGCTTTTTTTGAAAAAGTTAAATTTATATTAAAACCAAAAGGTTATCTATTTATTGAAGTTCCAAACGATTCTTTTGATAGTAAAAAAAGTGAAGAAAAATCGCATTACAGCCCTCATTTATTGTTTTTTTCAAAAAAATCACTTCAATTTTTTATGGAAAAACATGGTTTTAGAATAATTAATATTGAAACATGCGGATGGCCAATTAATACCGAAATTGAGCTTCTTAAATCTGAAATGAAAGTATATAAAGATCAAGATATTGTTAAAAGTTTGCACAATAAATTTGCAAGTCTGATTCCGACAAATTTAAAGGAATTTATACGAAGAAAAATTTTAAATAAAAGTAATATTGACCTAACCTTGGAAAATTTCAATTATGGTGGTGATAGGCGCGCTATTAGAGCAATAGCTGTCTTTGATAAATAGTAATAAATATATTATGAAAAAGATTTTTAACAAATTTATGAATGTATTGCCGTATTTTCCGCGGCAAAGATATGGGATTTTTACGGGAACTAATAGTATACAAGAATGGAATGAGGCAATTCGTTCTCTGTTAACTTTTGAGAGTAGTGATGTTTTAGATGTAATTAAGGAATATGAAAATCGTTTTGCTAAAGTTGTCGGGGTTGAACATGGAGTTAGTTTTGGTGCAGGCAGGATGGCGCTATATGCAATATTAGAAGTAATGAAAATCGGGCAGGGAGATGAGGTTGTTATTCCTGCATTTACCTGTGTTGTTGTTCCAAACGCAATTATTTATAGAGGAGCGCGTCCGGTTTATGTGGACATTGATCCTCAAACGTTTAATATTGATGTAAAGCAGGTCGAAGCTGTTATTAGTCCGTCAACTAAAGCTTTATATGCACAGCATACTTTTGGGATTCCTTGTGATCTTAAAGCACTTTGTGAAATCGGAAAGCGGCACGGTATACCTGTTATTGAAGATTGCGGTCATGCGCTTGGATCAAAATATGAAAATAAATTTGTAGGGTCTATTTCCGATGTTGCCTATTTTACAACTGATCATTCTAAAGTGATTAACACTCATTTAGGCGGAATGGCTGTAACTAATAATTATGAGTTAGCACAACGTCTAAAAACTATACAGGAAAAAACACCATTTTTAGATTCATCAACAAATCGACGAATGCTCTTTTCTTTTATTGTGGAATATTTTTGTTTTTCTCCATATTTTTTATGGTTTGGTAGTTTTTTACATAAAATTTTTGCCAAAATTGGATTATTGTTTTATTTTCATGATGAAATGTTGACAGAGTTACCAAAAAAATATCCTTATCCATGCAGGTTGTCGGCTCAGCAAGCTAAGATTGGACTTTCACAGCTTGATCTGCTTGAAAAAAACATAGCTCATCGTCGTATGATTGCAAGCTGGCTGGAGGAAAAGATAGGTTGGTATGGTTTTAATAAGAATGAAATTGATAATTTTGCATGGCTTAGATATTCTTTTTTAGTAAAGAATCGTGATGAATTTATAAAACGGTTTTCAAAACATTTTGATCTTGCTGTATGGTTTACCAGTGTGGTTGGCGGACGTAATTCTGATTTTGAGGCAGTCGGTTATAAAGTGGGAAGTTGTCCTGTTGCTGAACACGTTGCACAACATATAGTAAATTTTCCTACTCATAATCGCATTCCCCTAAATATTATAAAAAGAGAAATAGAAAAAAATTTAGACTGGATTAAAAGGCAGAGACTTTAAAAGAAAGGCATTTATGTTTTTTGATAAATTTAAAGGTGCACGAGTATTAGTTACAGGACATACAGGTTTTAAGGGATCATGGCTATCTGCATGGCTTATAAGATTGGGAGCGCAGGTTACAGGTGTTTCAATTGGTATTCCAACTGAGCCATCCAATTTTATTGTTTCAAATCTTAATGAAAAAATGGAAGATAAACGAACTGATATAGGGGATATTGAGCAATTACGCACAATAGTAAATTTTGTTCAGCCGGATTATGTATTTCATCTTGCTGCTCAATCTCTTGTACGCTATTCTTATACTAATCCCATTGAGACTTATCGTACGAATGTTTTAGGTACAGCACATGTTTTAGAAAGTTTAAGAATTTTAAATAAGCCTTGTGTTGCTGTTATTATTACAAGTGATAAATGTTATGATAATGTTGAATGGGTATGGGGATATAGAGAAACAGATCGTCTTGGCGGAGTTGATCCTTATAGCGCTTCAAAAGGTGCGGCAGAGATTATAATCCGTTCGTATGTTCATTCATTTTTCCCTGCTAATGGACGAGTGCGTATTGGTATTGGACGCGCTGGGAATGTTATTGGAGGAGGAGATTGGGCATGTGATCGCATTGTTCCTGATTGCATAAGAGCATGGGCAATGAATAAAGAAGTTTTATTAAGGAATCTTCATGCTACTCGTCCATGGCAGCATGTATTAGAGCCGTTAAGCGGTTATCTTCTTTTAGCAGCGCAACTGCCAGACAAACCGGAACTGCATGGCGAACCCTTTAATTTTGGGCCGCCTTCAGATCATAATTACAGCGTTCTAGAATTAGTAAAAGAAATGCAATCTTATTGGAATGGCGCTAACTGGCGCGATATTTCAGAAAAAGAAATTCATCGCAAAGAAGCAGGGCTTTTGAAACTAAATTGTGATAAAGCATTGCACCTACTTAAATGGAAAACAGTAATGAATTTTAAAGAGACAGCAGAAATGACAACGAATTGGTATAGAAATTATTATTCCAATGATAATAAAAATATGTGGCAGATAACAAGCAGCCAAATAGATCAATATACGAAATTGTCTTTTGATAGAGGAAATTTATGGGCGAAGTAAAAATTGCTGATTTAATAATAACGCCTCTTCGCATTATCCCTTTAGCAGATGGAGATGTTTTTCACGGTATGAAGTCATCTGATCTGGGATATAAAGGTTTTGGCGAAGCTTATTTTTCTTCGATAAAGAAGAACGCAATAAAAGCATGGAAGCGCCATAATAAGATGACTCTGAATCTGATAGTTCCAGTTGGAGCAATTCGTTTTGTTATTTATGACGATCGCGAAAAATCGATAACAAAAAATTGTTTTCAAATTGTCGAATTATCCAGAGAGAATTACTGCAGGTTTACTGTTCCACCGTGTGTCTGGATGGGATTTAAAGGATTAAGCGATGAAGTGAGCTTATTGTTAAATATTGCTGATATATCACACGACCCTAATGAAATTGAACGAAAGAGCATTGAAGAAATTAAATATGATTGGAGTAAATAAAATATGAAAATAGTTATTTTAGCCGGTGGATTTGGAACACGAATGTCTGAATATACTGAAGTTATTCCTAAGCCAATGGTAACTGTCGGTGGAAAACCTATTTTATGGCATATCATGAAAACCTATGCGAAATACGGACATAAAGATTTTTATATTGCTCTTGGCTATAAAGGAGAGATGATAAAAGATTATTTTATTAATTATAGAGATCTTAATGCGGATTTTACTATTGATCTTTCTAACGGGCTGGTAGTATCTCATCAAACAGATAATGTGGATTGGAAAGTTACTCTTGTTGATACAGGTTTGGATACATTAACAGGTGGGCGTGTAAAACGATTACAGCCATTTATCAGTAATGAACCATTTTTGCTTACCTATGGTGACGGAGTGGCAGATATAAATATTGATCAGTTAATCGCATTTCATCGTAATCATAGAAAAATGATAACAGTCAGCGCTGTCCATCCTACTGCTCGTTTTGGTGAATTGAGTTTTGATAGAGAAAAGGTTATATCCTTCAAAGAAAAACCTCAATTGAATCAAGGTTGGATTAATGGAGGTTATTTTGTAGTTGAACCCGCATTTTTCAATTTGATTAAAGATGATAAAACTATTTTAGAACGTGAACCCTTGGAAAATGCTGCAAGAATGCATGAATTGATGGCTTTTAAACATAATGGATTTTGGCAATGTATGGATACAAAGCGGGACCGCGATTTGCTTGAAGAATTATGGCAGTCAGATTCTGCACCATGGAAGGTATAAACATATGAGAAAATTGATACGACTTTCGAAATCTTGTATTGGTGAAGCAGAAAAAAAAGCTGTTATGAATGTTTTAGATCGAGAACTTTTAGGTATGGGAGCCGAAGTTCAAAAATTCGAATCTGCTTTAAAGGATTTTTTTGAGCGTCAAGCTGTATGTGTTGTAAATGGAACTTCTGCTTTACATCTGGCTGTTCAAGCATGCGGTATTGGTTTTGAAGATGAAGTATTACTTCCTTCTCTCACTTATATTGCATCTTTTCAAGCTATTTCCGCAACAAATGCAACACCAGTGGCATGTGATATTGATCCTATAACTTTAACTCTTGACTGGCGTGATGCGGAAAAACGTTTAACTAAAAAAACTAAAGCTATAATGCCGGTTCATTTTACCGGTGGAGTGGGAGATTTAGAAGGAATATACGAATTTGCCAAAAAAAATGGTTTGCGTGTTATAGAAGATGCTGCTCATGCTTTTGGATCACAATATAAAGGTAAAAAAGTCGGCAGTTTTGGTGATATTGCCTGCTTTAGTTTTGATGGAATTAAAAATATTACATCAGGAGAAGGCGGATGCGTAGTTAGCGAAGATGCTGCAGTTTTACAGCGCACTAAAGATGCCCGTTTATTAGGTGTTGAAAATGACACAGAAAAACGTTTTAATGCTCAGCGCAGTTGGGATTTTGATGTTACCAGGCAGGGTTGGCGATACCATATGAGCAACATTATGGCGGCAATTGGAATTGAACAATTTCGCCGATTACCGGAGTTCATTGCAAAGAGGCAGGAACTGGCTAGATATTACGACGAGCAATTTGCAAAAAGCATTTCTATAAAAACTATTCCTCATAACTATTCTTTAATATCGCCTCATATATATATTATACGTATAAAGGGATTAAAAGATCGCATTAAATTACAATCGCGACTTTTGGAATTAGGAATAGAAACGGGAGTTCATTACAAACCTAATCATCTGTTGACTAAATATAAAGAAATTGTAAAATTACCTTTAACAGTAACAGAAAACGTTTATCAAGAAATACTTACTCTACCCTTACACTTCGATCTAAACAAGTTGGATATCGATTATATATGCAAATCTTTGCTTGAGGCTGTATCATGAACGAAAATCAGCCGCTTGTTAGTGTTATTATGAATTGCTACAATGGTGGCAAGTACGTTGGCAAAGCCATTGAATCTGTAATAGCGCAAAATTATAAAAATTGGGAAATAATATTCTGGGATAACGCCAGCAATGATAACAGCGCATCTATTGCGAAAAGCTACAATGATTCACGTATTCGTTATTTTAAAAGTGATACAACAACCCCGCTTGGAGAAGCCAGAAACAATGCGGTAAAACAGGTGAAAGGTGATTATATTTCGTTTCTTGATTGCGATGATATCTGGATGTATGAAAAGTTACAGCTGCAGATAGATTTTTTAATAAAAAATAAAGATATTTCTTTTTTATATTCTAACGCATGGGTAAGATTCTCTCCAGAAAAAAAACGTATTCTTTATTCTCGTTTTTCAACATTACCTGCTGGAGATATTTTTAGTCATTTGCTCATCAATAACTTTATTAATTTGCAAACAGTAATATTCAGAAAACAGTTATTAGATGGATTAGAACAATGGTTTGATCCGAAGTTTGAAATAGCTGAAGAGTATGATTTGTTTCTTAGAATGCTTTATGGTAAAAAATCCGCATATTTAAGTGAACCTCTTGTAGAATATAGAATTCATAATTCTATGAGTACTATATCCAAATTTCATTTAATTCCAAACGAATTGGAATTGATTTTAAAAAAATTAAAGGATATCGTCCCAAATTTGCATAAAAATTATCATAAAAATTTACAATTTTATTATGGAAGGATAGCATTAACAGCAGCAACACAATGTTTAATTGAAAAGGATAAAAAAAATGCAATTTTAAAATTGTATCCATACAGATATTTAAATATAAAATATTTTTTATTATTTTTAATTATGCATATATCTGTTCTATTATCAATAATTATACTCAGTACAAAAAATTCAGGAGCAAGAGGCGCTTTAAGTACAATTAAATCTGAGGTAAAGAAAAATAAAAAGTAATATAAGAATGAAAAAATATAAAATATTCATTAATGGTATTGCTGCTCGACGGGGTGGCGGTGTAACTTATCTCAATATTTTATTATTTTTTTTATTAGAACGTGAGGACGTAGATGTAACAATTTATGGCTTTTCTCGTATAAATTCCGAACTACGAAATAATAAAAAACTTAAAATTATTGATCTAACTTTTGTTCATAGAAATATTTTTTTTCGAATATTGCTTGAAAAGATATTCTTCCCTTTTGTAATTTGGCTTAAAGAATTTGACATAGCTTTTTTCCCGAATGGAATGGTTACAGGATATGTTCCATCATCAACAAAATCTATAACAATGTTTCAAAATATGCTGCCCTTTAGTGACAGAGACATAGCTAAATTTCCTATTGGGTATGATAAATTTCGTTATTGGTTTTTAAAACAAGCATATTTGAAAAGTTATAAAAAAGCTGATCATGTAATTTTTATATCCGAATATGCGCAGTATGTAATTACTCAATTTGTACCGGAAATTAAAATGAGATCTTCAGTCATTCCCCATGGTATTCCGGAGGTATTCCGAAAACAGAAAAAAGTAGACACATCGTTGCCTATGTTATATGTGTCGATTTATAATGAATACAAACATCAGATCGAAATAGTAAAAGGGCTGGCTCTTTATAAAAAAAAGTATGGAACTGCACCGCGTTTACAATTAGCAGGATTTGCTAAAAAAGAATATTTAAAAAAACTTAAACAAGTAATTCATGACTTGAATCTTGATAAACATGTAGATATACTAGGCCCAATACTGTATGAGGATATTCCTGATTTATATCAAAATTCAGGGTGGGTGATATTTGGCTCAACTTGTGAGAATTGTCCGACAATTTTATTAGAGGCAATGGGAAGCGGAAGTCCGATTATTTGTTCATCATATCAACCAATGCCTGAATTTTTAAAAGATGCGGGTGTATATTTTGATCCTGAAAAGCCCGAGTCCTTTGCCAATGCATTGGAAATTGCTATAAGTTATTCACAGAAAGAAGTTCAGGACATTGGAAATAAGACCTATAACATTGCATTGAAGTATACATGTAAAAAAAATGTTAATGAAACATGGAAAGTTTTTTCTGGAGAATAAAATAAATATTTTTATATAGGAGAAAAAATTGAACATATTGTTCATATATTCATTGCAAGATGCGAGATCTTCTCAAAAACCTTTACAGAATCAAGGGCAGATGCAGTTTGGTATATCATATATATCAGCTTTTTTAAAAAAACATCGACATAATACAAAATTACTTGTTTTAAACAGAGAAGCAAAAAAAGAAAAAATAGCAGCGGTAATTAGAGAATTTAAACCGAGGTTGATATGCTTTTCTACGGTAACAATTGAGTTTGAATTTATAACTCAAATTGCTAAAGATATTAAGAAAAATTTTCCTGATATTTTTTTGCTGATTGGAGGAGTTCATGTTTCTTTAAATCCTTCGGAAAAGATGCTTGAAGTTTTTGATGCATTATGTATCGGAGAAGGAGAGTATCCAACTTTTGAATTAATCGAACAATTAGAAAAAGGGTTTTTCCCTTCAAAAATTTTAAATCTTTGGATAAAAAATAAATCAGAAATAGAAAAAAATAAAACACGACCTTTTTACCAAAATTTGGATGAATTGCCTTTTCCTGATAGAGATATATGGATGGATTGGATACAAGAACCAACAACAGGGTATACTATTCTTCTTGGACGAGGGTGCCCTTTTATTTGTGCTTATTGTTCAAATCATGCTATAAGAAGATTAAGTGACGGAAAATATGTTAGACAGAGATCGTCTGAAAATATTATCGGTGAATTGAAAGAACTAACAGATAAGATTCCTTCCATAAAAAATATTTATCTTGAAGTTGAAACTTTTGGCGCAAATAAAAAGTGGGCTATTGATTTATGTGAAAAATTAAGAGATTTTAATAAAAACAACAAAAAAGAAATTTTTTTTGGAACGAATTTACGAGTGACACCTAATAAAGATTATGATCAACTTTTTGCAGAGTTGAAAAAAAGCAATTTTACTTTTATTAATATTGGGCTAGAATCCGGTAGTGAAAGAGTTCGGCGAGAAGTGCTGAAAAGAAATTATTCAAATGAAGATATTATTAAAGCTGTTTCATCCGGTAGAAAACATGGATTGAAAATCAAATTTTTTAATTTAATTGGTATTCCTGGTGAAACTTATAATGATTTTATGGAAACCGTGAAAATGAATAGAATTTGTTTGCCTGACACGAATTATTTATCTATATTTTTCCCATATCCGGGAACCTCATTACATAAGTTATGTATAGAGCAAGGACTAATAACAAATAAACTTGATACTCAAATGGAAAGAAGAAGGTCAACATTAAATTTACCTGACTTTAGTAAAAAACAGATTCAAACGTGTTTTGTATGGTTTGAATACTATGCGTTTAAAGGATGTAAGCCGATATATAAAATATTATCCAAAGTTATGGTGAATAAAATTCATTCTAATTATTATTTGAATTTATGTTATAGAAGGTTAACATCGTTAACTTTTTTTAAAATTTTGAAAAAAAGTTTACAATCATAAAATATTAAACAAATTTGAGTTTTAAAAATTTAAGAAAGAATAACAATGAAATCTTTTTTTAAAAAATTTATATTCATTTTGGGTGATGAAAAATCCAAACTAAAATATCTAACAGCGCTTTTTTTGTTATCATCATTATTAGATGTTCTTGGTATAGCATTAATAGGTCCATTTTTTAATAAGCTCAATAATAGCAATACAGGAATTACATTAAATATAGCATCTAATTCTACAAAAGAATTTATTGCATGTATGATTATTTTTGTGTTTGTTTTTAAAGGAATAGTTGCATATTTTGTTAATAAAAAAATACTTTATTATTCATATAATCAACAAGGTATTTTAATTAAAAAAATAATGAAGTCATACCAGAAATGCCCATTAGAAAAAATAATATCAATAAATACAGCAGAGGTTATTAACATAATAAATAATTTTACAAATACTTTTGCCAGCAGTGTTTTAATGAATATATTGTCTTTGGCTGCAAATTTATTAATAGTTATCGCAATCATTTTATTTTTGGCAATACAAAATATTATGATTATTTCTATTTTGGTTGCTTTAATGGTTATTTCTACTCTATTTTATGATTTCTTTTTTAAGAAGAGCTTAAAAAAGACAGGTGTTATAGCCGCACAAGCTCAGGAAAATATTATAAAGTGGGTTAATCAATCATTAGGAGGATTTAAAGAAATAAATCTTTTAAATGTAGATAAATTTTTTTATGAAAAAGTATCAAAACAAACTGATGATTATGCTGAGTCGAATTCCATTGCCAATGCATTACAGCTTATTCCGCGTTATGTAATTGAAGATACAGTAATTATATTTGTAGTATCAATTTTAATAATTCAATATAGAACCTCAGGAAATATTAATGAGATAATGGCTTTATTAAGTATGTATGCAGTTAGCGCAATTAGACTAATGCCTGCTGTAAATGAATCTATAAGATCAATTAGTAAAATGCGATTTTCATTACCTGTTATTGATAAATTATATGATGTTTTACAAAATTTAGAATTTGAAGAATCTTTTCAATCTAATAAAGATAGTTCATTATTTAAAAATTTTAATGAAGTTAAATTACTTGATGTCTCATATAAATATCCCGAGACCAAGAATTACGCATTAGATAATGTCAGTATTGCTATACAAAAAGGCCAATCAATAGGTATAATAGGAAAATCAGGATCAGGAAAAACAACACTGGTAAATATTATTCTCGGATTACTTGCTATTCAAAAAGGCTCTCTTGTTGTAGATGAAATTGTTATAAATGATAAAAAAAAAATGTATGACTGGAGAAAACATTTGGCTTATATTCCTCAGGATATATTTTTGCTTGATGATTCAATTGCGCGAAATATAGCCTTTGGTATTAATGATTCTGATTATTCCGAATCGCAGATATTGCATGCGCTTAAAGTTGCTCATTTATATGATTTTGTAAATACTTTACCGAATAAATTGGATACAATGGTTGGAGAACGCGGTGTGAAATTATCCGGTGGACAAAGACAAAGAATAGCAATAGCCAGAGCAATTTATCATGATAGAAATATAATTGTGATGGACGAGGCTACGTCTGCGCTCGATAACGAAACGGAAAAAACAATAGTTGATGCAATAGAAGGATTAAAAGGTGATAGAACGCTAATCGTTATCGCTCATAGACATACAACGCTAAAAAATTGTGATTATATATATAAAATGGAGGATGGGTCAATTGTTGCTCATGGCAAATACGACTCAATTTGTAAATGAAACAATTAATTCAATCTTATAAAACTGGGGAACTTGGATTATTTGAAATTCCAGAACCTATATGCGGCAAAAATGGAATATTGATAAATACCACTGCTTCTCTTGTTTCTGCTGGTACAGAAAAAATGATAGTGGATATTGCAAAAAAATCTCTTCTTGGAAAAGCTAAGGCACGTCCTGACCTTGTTAAACAAGTAATTGAAAAAATGAAACAAGAAGGGATAATGAACACCCTTGAAAAAGTATTTAACAAACTTGACACTCCGATCCCTCTTGGGTATTCTTGTGCTGGCAATGTGATGGAAATTGGCAAAAATATATCCGGTATTTCAATTGGTGACAGAGTAGCTTGCGGCGGAGCAGGTTATGCAAATCATAGCGAGGTAAATTATATACCGAAGAATTTATTTGTAAAAGTACCTGATAATGTTGATGATATTGGAGCCTCTTTTGTTACTGTGGGAGCAATTGCCCTGCAAGGTGTTAGACAGGCTTGTCCAGCTATTGGTGAGATTATTGCAGTAATAGGGCTTGGTCTTATTGGACAATTAACCATTCAGATTCTTAAAGCTAATGGTTGCAAGGTACTTGGAATTGACATTGATGACAATAAATTGAAACTTGCCAAAGAACTTGGGGCTGATGTGGTTTGCAAATCAGAAGAGATTATTTCTACTGCCTTGCAATTCAGTAATGGTTATGGTGTAGATATCAGTATTATTACTGCTTCTACTACTAGCAATCAACCTATTATAGATGCTGGTGAAATTACAAGGATTAAAGGAAAAGTTGTTGTAGTAGGAATGGTTGGTATGGATATACCACGAAATATTTATTATAAAAAAGAACTTGATGTCCGACTTTCTATGGCTTACGGACCGGGACGATATGATACTAATTATGAACAAAAAGGGATAGATTACCCGTATGGTTATGTTAGGTGGACAGAGCAACGAAATTTTATAGCTTTTCTTGATTTGATATCATCAAAAAGTATCAATATTAAGTCTTTAATAACTCACAGATTTAAATTTTATGATGCAATGAATGCATATCAACTAATTCAAGATAATCTCGAACCATATCTTACAATAGTTTTTGAGTATCCTCACTCTGTAAACCAGGATGGACGATTAAAAGGACGTACAGTTATTCTCAATTCAAAAATATTTTCATACAGTCGACAAGATGTTGTAGTTGGTTTTATAGGTGCCGGCAATTATGCAAGTCTAATTCTTCTGCCAGCTATAAAAAAAGCAGGGGTCAAGCTTAAGACTATTGCATCGTTAACAGGTATTTCTGGAACAAAGCTTGGTCAAAAATTTGGTTTTGAAAAAAGCACTACAAGCATAAATGAAATTATTGATAATCCTGAGATTAATACTGTTATTATAGCAACGCGTCACGATTCGCATGCAGACCTGGTTCTATCAGCATTAGGTGCGGGGAAACATGTTTTTGTAGAGAAGCCTTTATGTATAAGCATAGATGAACTCGACAAGATTGAAGCTGCTTACTCAAAAATCAGAAATCAAAATTTAAAACCACCGTTATTGATGGTTGGATTCAATCGACGTTTTTCTTTGCTAATTCAAAAAATGAAAACTTTACTGGATGGAATGAAAGAACCGAAAAGTATGGTTATGATGGTGAATGCAGGTAAAATACCTTTTGAGCATTGGACTCAAGATCCAAAGGTCGGAGGTGGTAGGATAATTGGCGAAGCATGTCATTTCATTGATCTTTTGATGTATTTAACCATGAGTAAGGTACATAAGGTCTCGATTGATAAGATTAAGGGTGTCTCCGATACCGTCAGTATACAGATGTCCTTTGTAGACGGATCAATTGCTACAATTCATTATTTTGCTAACGGTTGTAAGGATTTCCCAAAAGAACGGCTTGAAATCTTTTGTGGTGAAAAAATTTTACAACTCGACAATTTTAGAACATTGCGGGGATGGGGCTGGAAAAATTTTACTCGTAATAAGTTGTGGTCTCAAGACAAGGGGCAAGTTAACAGCGTTAAAGCTTTTTTTGAAGCTATACATGCAGGTGGCGAACCACCTATACCGATTGAAGAAATATTTGATGTAACGCGGATTACTTTGGATTTATCGCAACAATAAGGAGATGGTATGATAGTGTCAGAGAGTCAAAGTGTCAGAATAAAATCTCAAAATTCCTTTGCTCTGACTCTCTGACACTTTGACTCTCTGACACTTATCCCTAAGGAGAATATTTGAAAAAAATAGATTATATAGAACGTATTTTTTCTGCTTATATTTTGAGAAAAAATAGTCAACTAACTTTTTGGCATGAAAATCCGGAGATCAATACTGACGCAGATACACAAGGGATAGGGCAGTATTATATGACTTTTGCCAAAAAAGCATGTTATCCGGGTCCGTTTGATTCCATGGGTGTGCCGATGCTTAATTATCATGGGAAAGTGGGTAAACAGTATAACCCTATTGCTATAGCGCATTTTGCACTGGCTAACTATAATTTAGCAAAGAAAACAAATGACAAATTATATTATGATCGTTTTTATAAAAATGCTCAATGGTTACTGGATAATCTTGCAATAAATTCAAAGGGATGTTATGTTTGGTACCATCATTTTGATTTCGAGTATTTTCGTCCATTACTAGCTCCATGGTTTTCAGGGCTAGCTCAAGGGCAGGGATTATCAGTACTTGTCAGGACTTATGTCGAAACTAAGGATAATAGATATATCCATGCAGCGGATGAGGTTTTTAGGTCGCTTGATATAGTTATTGATGATGGTGGTGTGCTATTTAAGGATGATCAAAAACGCTTATGGATTGAAGAGTATATCGTAACCCCACCGACTCACATATTAAATGGATTTATATGGGCATTATGGGGTATTTATGACTATTACTTGCTTACCAGATCTAATAAAGCTCTTCTTCTTTACGAATCATGTGTTGAGACATTGTCAGAAAATCTTTATCGTTTTGATGCTGGTTTTTGGTCGTACTATGAGCTAACACCACAGAGAATCAAATCGCTTGCAAGTCCGTACTATCATAGTCTTCATATAGTTCAACTGAGAATTATGCATAAGTTGACAAAGAAAAAGATTTTTTCCGAATATGCAGATAAATGGGAAAAATACAGTCAATTTTTCATTTTTAAAGCTTTGGCAATATTATATAAAATTTGTTTTAAATTTATTTATTATTAAATGAGGTTATAAAATGAGAATTTTACTGATAGATCCTCCTACTAATTGTTTTACCGGGCTTATGAAAAGGGGCTATCCAATTGGATTATGCATGCTTGCTGCTGTAGCTAAAAATGAAGGAATCCAGGATGTAAGTGTTTATGATGTAGATAAGTCTTTGCCTCCTACATATGGTCTGAATTTCAGCAATCAAAAACAAAATATGGCTCGTTTTCTCGATGGAGTAAATAATCTTGATCATCCTGTTTGGAAAAGCATAAGCCAAACACTTGATTCCTTTAAACCGGATATTGTTGGTATAACCACAATGACGATACAGTATGCTGCGGCAATGCGTGTTGCTCAAACAGTTAAATCATGGGACAAAAAGTGTCCTGTTATTGTGGGAGGCGCTCATACCAGCGTAATGCCCATCAGTACAATTGAATGGCCTTATATTGATATGATAGTCAAAGGAGAGGGAGAGGAAGCTTTTAGGCAAATTATTCAAAGATTAAAAGATGGGCAGACAGATATGTCTGATATACATGGAGTTATAACCAAAAGTAATGCTTCTATGACAAATATACCGCCAATTGAAATTTCTGATTTAGATATTCTTCCTATCCCGGCAAGAGAAATGCTTATGCATAAAGAGCGCTATACTCCTGAAGATTTGGCATTGATTTTGACTTCACGCGGTTGCCCTTATCATTGCAGTTATTGCAGTAATTTTTCAAGAAAAACGCGTTTTAGATCAATCGAAAATGTAATTAATGAAATTGAGATTGTTAAGAATAAATATAACGCTTCGCAATTTATGTTTAAGGATGATTCTTTTTCTTTAAGACGTAACCGAGTTGAAGAATTTTGTCGAAAACTTCATGAAAAGAAATTGGATATAAATTGGGAGTGTACAACGCGTCTTGACTTGTTAGATGATAGTCTTGTTAAAATGATGATGTCCGCAGGGTGTAATCGTATAGGTGTAGGTGTTGAATCCGGCGATGAACAAATGCTTCAAATCTATAGTAAGAGACTTACAAAGGATCAGATACGAAAAGGAGCAAAAATATTAAATGCCAATAAAATGTTTTGGACTGCTTATTTTATGATGGGATTGCCAATGGAAAGTGAACAGCAGATTTATAGTACCATTGGTTTTATGAAAGAAATAAAACCTTCATATGCAGCAATAGGTATTTATAAACCTTATCCTGGCACAAAACTTTTTGATATGGCTGCTGATCTGGGATTGGTAGATGCTAATGTGCCGAATGAACACTTTTTAAATACAAATCCAGTGGACTATTTTTTCAAAGATGCAGGTAAAAGATGCGCTTATATCTCTCTAGACAAACTGACAGAATTAACCTGTTTTATGGAACAAGAATTTGAAAAGTATAATAAAAAATTTTCAAAAATATTTAAACGAGCAATTTCAAGATATAAATTGTATTTATCTGACTATAAGAGCTTTACTACGGATATAAAAAGGATTATTAGATGGTATATTCCTAAAACATAGTGATGAAATCCGATATGAAATCAAATACAAGTCCTAAAAATTTTTTAATTATAACGCAATATTATTATCCTGACATTACTGCAGCAGCTTTTAGAATCAGGGAAACTGTTGATATCTTAAAATCAAAAGGACATAATATTGTTGTTGTTGCGGCAAAACCTCACAAAGGGGAATCTGTAAATAAAATCCAGATTGATGATGGGGGTATAAAAGTAATCAGAGTCCCAATAATTAAATATCGGGGCAAGGGAAAATGGAATTACATTTTACATTACCTGTCATTTATGATAATGGCAATCTTAGCTGGTTTATATAGAGTTAAAGGCAAAAAAGATGTGGTTATAGCATCGAGTCCTCCGTTATTTGTCGGAGTTGCTGGATTAATAGTATCAAAATTTAAAAGAGCCAGATTTGTTCTTGATATAAGAGATATTTGGCCTGATTCGGCAGTTGTTACCGGTCAATTAAGCAAAAACAGTTTACTTTATAAATATGCTAAAAAAGTTGAGAAAAGATTATATAAAGTAAGCCATCTTATATCATGTGTTGCAAAACCAATGGCAGCTTATATTGGAGATATTGTTGATTCTAAAAAAGTTGTTGTTGTCTATAATGGATTAGCAGAAAAATATTCAAAATTAGATAATATTGAAAAATCATCAAGTAAAAATATTTTATTATCTAAGGATAAAATAAATATTGTATATGTCGGTAATATGGGATGGTGTCAGGATTTAAAATTAATATTAATATCTGCCCAGCAAATTAAAAACGAAGGAATAAATAATATTGTTTTTTATTTGATTGGCGATGGAGTAGAAAAAGAAGAATTATTAAGAATAAAAGAGGAAAAGCAAATCGGAAATGTAATTATTGCTGGACCTGTTGAAAAAAGTGAAGCAGTAAACTTAATTTATAACAGTTCAGTTCTTTTTTTACAATTGAAAGATGATAAAACAATGGAGAAAACAATTCCTTCAAAGGTTTTTGATTATATGATAGCAGGAAAACCAATATTATTTGGAATTCAAGGTGAAGGGAAAGAGATTTTGAGTAATGTAAAAGGTAACATTTATTTTGATTCTGGTTCTGTTGAATCATTTAATGAAGCACTTATAAAAATTCAAAAGAATTACAATTTTTTTGCAGTGTATGCAAAAGAAAATCGAGAAATTGTAATTAAAGATTATAGTAGAGAAAAAATGGTTGAAAGACTTGAAGAGAGAATACAAAATTTTTTTTATAAGGATATATAACATGAGAATTATATTAGTAGCTGGCGCAAGACCAAATTTCATGAAAATAGCGCCAATTGTGCATGAATTAAAAAAAAATTATAATAGAGTCGCATGGAAACTTATTCATACAGGACAGCATTATGATTATGAGATGTCAAAAATTTTTTTTGAAGATCTTGATATATCCGAGCCGGATTATTTTTTAAATGCTGGTGGCGGAACCCATGCGGAACAAACAGCGAAGGTCATGGTTGAATTTGAGAAAGTATGTATAAAAGAAAAACCTGAAATTGTCGTTGTGGTAGGAGATATTAATTCTACTCTTGCATGTTCAATAACTGCAAAAAAATCAGGGGTTAAATTAGCTCATATCGAAGCAGGTTTAAGAAGCAGAGATATGCTTATGCCCGAAGAAATAAATAGAATAGTAACAGATTCAATCTCGGATTATCTTTTTGTAACAGAAAAAAGCGGTATGAATAATTTAGTTAATGAAGGAAAGGAAAAAGAGAAAATATTTTTTGTCGGCAATATAATGATTGATACTTTACATTACAGCCTGGAAAAATTAAAAAAAATAAAGCCCTTTGAAGTTAATTCTTTAAAATATGCTGTTGTTACATTACATAGACCTTCAAATGTTGATAACAAAGATAAACTTGAAAATATTTTTTTAGCATTAAACCATATTGCTAAAGATATGGATATCTTTTTCCCTATTCATCCCAGGACAAAAAAAAATATAGAAAATTTTAATTTAAACCATTTATTAGATAAAAGAATTAAAATAATACCTCCAATGTCATATCATAAGTTTCTAAACTTATGGAGGAATTCTGTTCTTGTTTTAACAGATAGCGGCGGAATACAAGAAGAAACTACTGTTTTAGGCATACCCTGTTTTACAATCAGAGATAATACAGAACGGCCAATAACTATCGAAGAAGGTACAAATATATTAGTGGGTACTACTTTTGAAAAAATAACAGAAGAATACAATAAAATGAAAAACGGTATTAAGAAAAATGGAAAAATTCCAGAATTGTGGGATGGTAATACTGCGCAAAGAATTTTGAAAGTACTTATTTAAAGTATAGGAATTTCATTTGACTTTTTTAAAAAATAAATGATATATTTGATTGTAAATAATGGAGGTATGTTAAAATGTTTAATAAAGAAATAAATGTAAACCCGAATAATGCATTACCAATACATCGATTTACAATTGATGAATATTATCATTTAGCTGAAGCAGGCATTTTACATGAGGATGATAATGTTGAGCTTATCGAAGGGAGGATAATTGACATGACACCTATTGGAAGTAAACATGCGTCATGTGTAAAGCGTATTATAGAATTATTAACTGATAGATTACAAAAAAGAGCAACTATTGGGGTACAAGATCCTATTGATTTAAATGAACAAACTGAGCCAGAACCGGATATAACTATTTTAAAAAAACGTTCGGATTTTTATGCAGAACATCATCCTCGTCCTGAAGATGTATTGTTAATTATTGAAGTAGCAGACAGTTCTATTAACTATGATCGTTCAATTAAAATTCCGCTTTATGCTAAAAGTGGAATTCAGGAAGTATGGTTAATAAATCTTATAGAAAATATTATTGAAGTATATCAAAATCCATCACAGATAGGATATAAAATTTGTAAAAAAGTATATAAAGAAGATACAATTTCACCATTATGTTTTTCTGATATTAATATAAAAGCATCGGAAATAGTTGGATAAAAGATGATAATAAAAGCAAAAGTGGATATTGCCCAAAAGATAAGTTAGGGTTAATTTATGATAAAGGAATGGACTTTAAATTATATTTCTGATCTTAAAAATGTTTTTGATAATTTTCCAGTGGAAAAATTTGAGAAAATAGCAAATATACTTCTAGATACATATGAAAGAGATTGTACAATTTTTACATTTGGTAATGGTGGAAGCGGGTCTACGGCTTCACATCTTGCTTGTGATATTAATAAAGGAGTAAGTCAGGAATTAAATAAAAGATTTAGAGTTATATGTCTTAATGATAATATCCCTACTTTGCTTGCATATGCTAATGATCTGTCGTATGAGGATGTATTTGTTGAACAATTAAAAAATTTTTTAAAACCTAATGATGTTATAATAGGAATTTCCGGAAGTGGAAATTCTAAAAATATTTTAAAAGCAATCCAATATGGAAATGAAAATTCTGCTATAACAGTTGGTTTTACAGGTTTTGATGGAGGAAAACTTGCGGTTATAGCAAAAGAATCCTTTATCGCTCCTTCAAATGATATGCAAAAAATTGAGGATGTACATTTAATTTTAACTCATATATTTATGCAAATATTTATAAGAAAATTAAAAGAAGAAGATGCAAAATAATGATACTCCAGAAATATATATTTTCAAAGGGAATTACTAATGTTATTAAAACGTTTATCTAAAAAAATGGCTTTGGTTTTTTTAGGTGATATCTTTTTAATATTATTTGCTCAATATTTAAATGATCTACTATTTTTAAAATTTACTTCAAGACCAATCCCCGCAAGTTTTGACATGTTATTTGTTACTGCAATTTTCTGCTTTATTTTTTATATTTTTGATTTACATGATCCAAATATAAGTTTTAAAGGTACGCGTTTTTTTACTAAATTTTTAATTGCAATTCTAATTAGCAGCGGGATTGTCTCAATTAGTTTTTATTTTAGATTTTCATTAGAATATGGACGGATAATATTTCTTTCCAGTGTGATATTAATAGGATTTTTAACTTATACATGGCGTTTATTTTTGAATAAATATTTTAGAGAATTAACTCCTGAAAAAAAAATTATTATTGTTGGTGCAGGACGTGCCGGATTAGCAATGTATAAAACATTAAAAGGGAGAAGATTTTATAAAGTAGTTGGTTTCCTTGATGATGACGAAGAAAAAATTGGTAAAGTAATGGGCTCACCGCAAGTTATAGGAAATACTTATTTAATGAATGATATAATTAATAGTCGTAAAGCGGATATTTTAATCCTCGCAATTACACATCAAAAAAATCCTGAAATTTTTAAAATTATGCTTGACGCTAAAATGAAAGGTATTGATGTTTATGATATGCCGACATTCTATGAAATAGTTAATTGCGAAGTTCCTGTTGAGCATATCAAGGATTCGTGGTTTGTTTATACTGAGCTGTCAGGTGTAAAGGTTGGGATTTATAATCGTCATATTAAAAGGATTTTAGATATTTTATTATCCTTTTTTCCTTTGATATTAACCTTGCCTGTTACAGTTGTAACCGCATTATTAATAAAATTGGATTCAGCAGGCCCAATATTTTATATTCAGGAAAGAGTTGGATTAAATAATAAAATATTTAAGATAATAAAATTCCGTTCAATGAAAAAAAATGCGGAAACGAATGGGGCTGTTTGGGCACAAGAAAATGATTCCAGAGTAACAAATATTGGTAAAATAATCAGGAAATTGCGTATTGATGAAATACCGCAATGCTGGAATGTTTTAAAAGGTGATATGAGTTTTATTGGTCCAAGACCTGAAAGATCAGAATTTATTGAACACCTGTCGAAAGAAATACCATATTATACCTTAAGGCATTATGTTCGTCCAGGGATTACTGGCTGGGCACAGGTAAATTATCATTACGGAGCATCAAAAGAAGATGCATTGAAAAAATTACAATACGATTTATATTATATAAAAAATTTGTCATTTGTTATAGATTTACATATTTTATTAAAGACAGTCAAAGTAATATTATGGGGTAAAGGATCAAGGTAGAGACGCAAAATTTTGCGTCTCTACTTTTTATTTTTAATATAAAAAGAAGATACTAAAAAATCCACATCTAAAAATGATGAATTCATTTCCTTTGGTCTAATATGAATTTGAGTTATTTTTATAGATTTATTTTTATGTTCAATATTATATAAAAAAGAGATTAAATTACTTAATTGAACTTCCTCAAGTTTGACTTCTATTGTATCCACCTTGTATGATTTATCCCCTTTTCCGCTTAATGGCCTCATTTGTGATATTTTTTCTTTAATTTGTGATTCAGAAGCCAATTTTTCTAAATAGGAGAAAATAGCAAAATCTTCTTGTTTTTCATTTAATTGTTCATAAAGTTTTTTCTTTTTTAAAATAATATCAGAATATTCCGCTTTTAATTCCATAATTTTTAATAAGTCTTTCTCTTTATTATTTATTTGAATTTCCAGAGTATGCAATTTATTATTTAATGGAGAAATAATAAATTGATAAAAAATATAAAAAACGATAAAGAAAGTACCAATAATAATATAGATTTTTTCACGCTTTTCTAAAGTCATATTATCCTCATAAATTAATTTAATTTATATTTTACCACATAAAATTTAAAATTAAAAGAATATATAAAATAAACTTGACATAACGTATCTAACAGAATTAAGATGCGTAATACATTAGTCTGAATGGAGCAATTTTGAAAAAAAAGAATGCTAAAAAGAAAATAACTAAAAAAGAAAACACATCTTTTGAAAAACTTGTTGATTTAATGCAAATTTTACGAGGTGAAAAAGGATGTCCATGGGACAAAGAACAAACTCATAAAAGTCTTAGAAATTGCCTGCTTGAAGAGGCATACGAAGTTATTGAGACTCTGGATGAAGAAAATCCTGATAAATTAAAAGAAGAATTAGGAGATTTGCTTCTGCAGATACTTTTTCATTCTCAAATAGCGAAAGAAAATAAACATTTTACAATAGATGATGTTGTTAAAGCAATCATAGATAAAATTATACGCAGACATCCGCATGTGTTTTCCAATGTATCGCTCAAAAATTCAAAAGAAGTTTTACTAAATTGGGAACAAATTAAATTAAAAGAAAAAAAAGATGCCGGGTATTCATCAATTTTGGATGGAATACCAAAATATATTCCATCACTTTTAAAAGCGCATAGAATTCAAGATCGAGTTGCAAGAGTAGGGTTTGACTGGGAACATATAAGCGATGTATATAATAAAATAGATGAAGAACTTAAAGAATTTAAAGAAGCATATGAAAGAAAGGATCAGAAAGCTATTCTTGAAGAATTAGGAGATGTATTTTTTTCATTGGTAAATATAGCGCGTTTTTTAAATACAAACCCTGAAGAAGCGCTGGAGAAAACAATCAGCAAATTTATAAAAAGATTTAAATATATAGAAAAGCATATCCATTCAAAGAAAAAATCATTTACTGATTATGATCTTGTTGAACTTGAAAAATTATGGGAAGAATCGAAAAAAATTAAATCAAAGATAAAATCATAATTCCAGCAACAGTATTTGATATAAAATCATAATAATAAATTATTCCAGATATATTAGAAATATAACCGGCAATTAAAGATCCTATCCCAAAAATAATTAAAAAAATAGCTATCAAATAATGAAATTTTTTTGAAATAGTATTATTTACAATTTCTTTATAAAATAAAAAAAATATTATTCCAAATGCTGCAAAAATAATAAGAGAAGAGCGGTAGAAGTAAAAAAAGAATGGATTGTTTATCCAGCTTATTGGGAATTTTGTCCCGGTAATAAATATGAAAAAGTTGAATAAAGATATATCAGAAAAAAAAAGTAATATACCAAGAGAAGTATACTCTACAGCTTTAAATAAATATACAAATTGTAGTAGTCTATTTTTTATTGATAATTGCATATATTTATCTCAGGAAATTGGAAATTGAATGTTAAAGTACTATGGTACTTATTCTCTGACACTCTGACTCTTTGAAACTATTCTTTAATCTGAACAGGTATTTCTTTCCATGCGGAACCATTTCCCAGTTGTCCAAATCCATTATATCCCCAGCTCCAGACTGAACCATCTGATTTTAAAGCTAATGAATGATATGCTCCAGCAGAGATTGCTATCCAGTTATTATCATTATTAATCTGAATAGGGATATTTTTTCCTTCTATGGAATCATTCCCTAATTGTCCGTACCAGTTATATCCCCATGCCCATAATGTTCCATCTGATTTCAAAGCTAATGAATGTTCCCTGCCGGCAGAAATTGCTATCCAGTCATTATCAGCATTGATTTGAATAGGAGATGCATTATCTTCATTAGTATTGTCTCCAAGTTGACCATAAAGATTTTTCCCCCATGCCCATAATGTTCCATCTGATTTCAAAGCCAATGTATAGTTACCTCCGGCAGAAATTGCTGTCCAATTATTATCGCCAATTTGAACAGGAGAATTACTATCTTCATGATTATTTATACCTAACTGTCCAAATTCATTATTCCCCCATGCCCAGAGGGAGCTATCTGATTTTATTGCTATTGTATGATACTCTCCGGCAGAAATAATGCTCCATTTATTATCAATACCAACCATAACGGGTAAGTTTTTATTTACAAAAGATCCTTCGCCAAGTTGTCCGTAACTATTATTCCCCCATGCCCATAATGTTCCATCTGTTTTTATTGCTAATGAATGATACCATCCGGAAAAAGTTGATTCCCATTCATTAATTCCAGTCTTAATTGGAGTATCGCTGTTTTCATTTGTCCCATCACCTAATTGTCCGAATTCATTATCCCCCCATGCCCATAATGTTTTATCTGATTTTAATGCTAATATGTTATATACCCCTGTAGATATAGTTTGCCAGTCGCTTTCAGTATTAAATAATGTTAGATTATTTAAATTTTTTCCCGTATTATTCCCCATTTGCCCATATAAATTATTGCCGCTTACCCATAAAGTATTATCCATTTTTAATAAAATAGTATGATACCCGCCAGCATAAATTGCTTTCCAGTTATAATCAAAATTAATTAAATTTGGTATATTTTTTGTTTTGTCAGCCATTTGTCCATATCTATTATCACCCCACGCCCAAAGTGATTTATCTGATTTTAATGCTATAGTATAATATCCGCCTGCATAAATTGATATCCAATTATTGTTATCATCAATTTTTGTTGGTATTTTTTTATTTATTGTCGAATTGTCGCCAAGTTGCCCAAATTCATTATTCCCCCAAGCCCAGATTGTGCCATCAGATTTTAACGCGACGGTATGATATATTCCGGCAGATATTACTATCCAATTGCTATCAGTACCAATTTGAACCGGACTATTTTTATTTTCATTTGTACCAATCCCCAATTGCCCAAATTCATTATTCCCCCAAGCCCAGATTGTACTATCTGATTTCAAAGCAATAGAATGGTATTCTCCCAGTGAAACTGCTGCCCATTTTCCAGCAGCATTTACTTTTGCTGGTTTGTTTTTTTCTATATTTGTTCCATCTCCCAATTGTCCATATTCATTCGTTCCCCACATCCATAATGTATTATCCGATTTTATTGCAGCACTGTGTTTTTTCCCTGTAGAAATTGTTCTCCAATCCGGACTTGTACTTATTTTTGTTGGAATATTTCTATTTATTCGGGTCCCATCGCCTAATTGACTATATTGATTATTTCCCCATGCCCATAATGTACTATCAGATTTTATTGCTATTGTATGTGTTTCACCGGCTGATATTTTTATCCATTTATCATTCCCAATTTGAACAGGTTCAAGACGGCTCATTTCCGAAACATTCCCTAATTGACCAAATTCATTATCCCCCCATGCCCATAAAGTATTGTCAGATTTTATCACAATTGTATAAGCTTCACCTGCGGATATTTCTATCCAATCATATATGTTATCTAAAAGAGAAACTTTATTTATTTTTTCTGTGATATAACTATTTACCTGCCCGTCTTTATTGTATCCCCAGCCCCATAAAGAGCTGTCAGATTTTATAGCTAAAATATGATAATGACCAGCAGAAATTTTTTCCCATAAAATAAATCTTTCCGTATTAAATTTTATTGAATAATCTGTATTTAATGAATTTCCTGATAAATCTTTTATCCTGGTAGTAATTGTAATCGTATATTTTGAACTATGTGTAAGTATTGTATCAGGAATGAATGTAATAGAAGTTTCATTTGAAATAATCGTACCGGAAATAACTGAATTATTAATGTCTTTAACAAAGAAAGTTGCTTTATTAATTGTTGATACCTCAATAGGTTCAGAAAAAAAAGCTTCAATTTTTGAATCAATAGCAATATTTATAGCATTATTTTCCGGAGTTGTTGATATAACTTCAGGCGGTGTTGTATCCTTAATTCTGCCGGTATTAAATGTAAAAATATAAGCGGTTTTAAGATTGTTTTCTGATAAATCTTTTATATCAGTGGTAATTGTAACAATATATTTTGAATCAGGAATAAGATCTTCATTTGATATAAAAGTAGCTGTTGTTCCGCTGTAAGTGACTGTACCAATAGTGAGAGCATTATCAATATCTCTTTTTATCTGAAATGTCGCAGTTGTGATTGTGGATATATTAATTGATTCAGAAAAAGTAGCTGTGATTCGTGTATTAAAGGGTAAATTTGAATCCCCGCTTTCCGGAGTTGTTGATATAACTTCAGGCGGAGTTGTATCTGATATAGACCCTGTAGTAAATGACCATACATAATCAGTTCCCATTTCATTGCCAGATAAATCTTTTACCTTTGCAGTGATTGCTGCTGTATATATAGTATCTGCTTCAAAATTCTCTTCTGGAATAAATGTTAATGTTGTTCCATTATACATAATTATCCCGGCAACAGGATAATTATCAATATTTTTTATAATTTGGAATGTTTCTGAACTGATTGTTGAAATGTCCATTGGTTCTGAAAATAGCGCAGAAATATTTGTACTGAACGATATATCAATAGCTTTATTTTCTGGACTTGTTTGTATGATTTGAGGTGGAATAGTATCAGTAATCAAACCTATTGTAAATGACCATTTATAGTTTTCTATTAATGTATTACCTGATAAATCTTTTATATTTTTTGAAATAATAGCAGTATATACTACACCGGGAATAAGGTCATTTTCAGGTATGAAAGTTATTGTTGTTCCATAATATTTAACTGTCCCTTTAATTGGAAGAAAATCAATATTACTAATAACCTGAAATACATCATTGGTAATTGTCGATACATCTATTTGTTCTGTAAAAATTGCTACAATGTTCGTGCTAATTGGTACATTAATAGCGTCTTTTTCAGGAGTTGTTAATGTTATTTTGAGTGGTACGATATCAATATTTAAACCTGTTGTAAATGACCATGAATATGATTCTAAAAGTGAATTACCAGATAAATCTTTTATTTCCGTTGTAAGAGTTGCTGTATATTGTGTATTATAAGACATATTATTTTGGGGAATGAATGTCGCTGTATTTTCATTGTATATAATTTCTCCTGAAATAGTGGCGCTGCCTGATATATTTACTATTTTAAATGTTTCTGAATTAAGTGTTGTTTTATCTATTGGTTCAGAAAACATTACAGTAATTTTTGTGTTCAAAGGGACATCAACTGTACCATTTAATGGGTTTGTTAATATAATTTGCGGAGGAATAAGATCAGGAATAGAAACAGCGCCGGTGGTAAATTTAAAAATATAATCAGATTTTAAATAATTTCCTGATTTATCTTTTATTTTTGAAGTTATTGTAACAGAATACTGTGTAGCAGGAGTTAATTCAGGATTTGATGCAAATTCAGCAATTGTATTACTATATATAATTTCTCCCTGAACAAATGATGAATCTGATAAATTCATCACTTTAAATGTATCAGAAGTGATGGTTGTTGAATCAATTGATTCAGAAAATGTTATAGTTATTTTAGTATTAATAGGTATATCTGTTGAATTATCTGCCGGGCTTGTTGCTATTATATAAGGAGCTGTGGTATCGAGTAAAGGTTTAATTGAATCTGTGTGTTTTTTAGATTTGGATTTTCCAATGCATGAAAAAGCAAAAATAAAAAAAATAATAAATAGAATATTGATAATTTTATACAAAAATTTAAAATTATAATTTGGTATCATATATAAAATTATACGTTATTATTATGTATAACTCAAGTTAGGCTGCTTTCGGCATTTTTTGAGCAAATAGTAATTGACATTTTTTTCAAATACTTTATACTTTCATAGTTCAATATTTTAGAGGATTAATAAATGAGAAAATATCTTCAACACATTTTAGTTTTTGCTGGAATATTAATTTTTTTTGGATATATTCAATCTGTTGCAGAAAAGGTAGTATGCAACGATGTTTTTTTTCATATTAAATATAGTTTTCTTTTACGTAAAAATGGTCTAATCAGAGAACTTCCATGGCTGCAATATACAATAATGAAAGATGGCTGGGTTGATCATCATTTTTTATTTCATGTTTTTCTCATTCCTTTTACATTTTTTAGCAATTTAATATGGGGTGCTAAATTTGCTGCAATTTTTTTTGCGAGCATAGCATGTTTTAGCTGTTATTTTTTAATGGTAAAATATCAAATAAAGTATTCAATATTCTGGACCGCATGCCTTCTGGTCGGAAGCTGGTCATTTTTATTTCGCATGAATATGACCAGGGCGCAATCAATGGGCCTTACTTTTTTTATAATTTCAATTGGTTTATTGTTAAGAAAGAAATATGCTGCGCTGGGAATTATATCATTCTTTTTTATGTGGCTTTATCAATTGTCAATTCTCTTGATTCCTATTGTTTTGATTGCGGTTATTATTGATTGGATACAGGGAAATAAATTTGACTATAAAATTTTATTGGTAACAATATCTGGACTTCTGTCCGGACTGATTATTAATCCATATTTTCCGCAGAATGTTAAATTTTTTTATTTGCATGTATTTAAAACAGCATTAAATCTGGAACGGCTTAATGCAGGCGGTGAATGGCTGCCTTATGATTCATGGTTCCTTGTAATTACTAGTTTCCCTCCATTTGTATTATTTTTTACAACAATTTTTTTAGCTTTTATAAATAATCAAAAACTATCGCGTAGCACGGTAATTTTATTTACAATTACTATATTATTTTTTTTAATGTACACAAAATCGAAACGATTCATTGAATACTGGCCGCCATTTCCGATATTATTCAGCGCATTTGCTTTTAATGATTTTTTAGAAAATAATAGTTTTAAAGAAAAATTTGATTTCCTGAAAAAATTTATATATATTCCTTTAGGAATAATTTTAATTGTTTTATTTATTATTAATATAAAAATAGCTCGTTCTGAAATCGATGGAGCGAATTATACTTATCGTTATCAAAAATCTGCCAGATGGCTTGAGCAAAATACTTCTGCAGGTGATATAATTTATACAACTGATTGGGATGATTTCCCTGAATTATTTTTTTTCAACTCAAAAAATTATTATATTGTTGGAATGGATCCTTCATGGATGTTTTATTATGATAAGAAACTTTATAAAGAATGGGATGATATTAATTTAGGAAGAGCCTGCGATCCGGATGTTATTTCAAAGAAATTTAAATCCAGATTTGTTTTTACTGATAATAAGCATGGCGGTTTTATAAATAATGCAATGACAAATGAAAGATTTAAACGGGTATATAGTGATGAGGAAGCATCGATTTTTGAAGTGCTCCCGCCTGATGTTAATAAAAATAAGAAAGCTTCAAAATTATCTAAAATGCCATTTAACATAAAAAATCTTATTCGGAGAAAATTTGGCGGCTTTTTATGATGAATTATATTAAAGAAAAAAGGGTTTTATACCGATTTATTTAAGTATATCAGGAACAAAAATAGTAAATGAATAAATATTTACTCATCACTCATTGCTCATTGCTATCTTTTTATGGAGTATTTATGATAAAAAAAACAGTAAATTTAAAATTAATTTTTCTTTTTGCAATATTTTTTTCTTTTATAGTTAATATTCACGCACAAAGTCTGGATGAAGATGAGCATTATCATATTGCGCTTAACGCTTTTACTGATCAATTATTTGATCTGGCATTAAATCAGTTTAATAAATTTATTGAAAATTTTCCGGAAAGCAAAAAGATAGATAAAGCGCAATATTTAATAGCTGAATGTAATTATAAACTCGGAAAACTGGAAGATGCAATTATAAATTTTGAAAAACTGATAAATAAATATCCGCAGAGTGAATTCATTGAAGATGCTTATACTAGAATCGGAGAAGTATATTTCCTGCAAAAAAAATATGATAAAGTAATTACGCAATATACTAATTTATTAATTTATAATCCCAGGAGTAAATACGCAGCTGATGCCCAGTACTGGATAGCCGAAGCATATTTTAACTTAAAGAATTACAATAGAGCTATTCTGTATTATCAAAATATAATTACTAATTTTAATAAAAGCAAAAAGGTTCCATTTGCTTATTATTCAATTGGTTGGTGTTATTTTTTAGATAGTAAATTTGAAAATGCGATAAAAATGTTTCAGCAGGTTATAAAACAGTATTCCGAGATGCCTATAGTTGAATCATCCAGATATTATCTCGCAGAATCATTTTTAAGAATTGGAGACAGCAATAATGCTATTATAGAGTTCAATCAATTTATTAAATCATATCCTGACAGTAAATTTATTGATAATGCATATTATTATAGAAGTGAAGCATATTTCAGGCTTAAAGATTATACAAAAGCGCGCGAAGGGTATTATAATTTAAAAAATAAATTTCCTGACAGCCAGTGGTTTGATGATGCGGCATATAATATTGGC
Source organism: uncultured bacterium (assembly GCA_964457585.1). Classification (GTDB taxonomy): domain Bacteria; phylum JACRDZ01; class JACRDZ01; order JACRDZ01; family JACRDZ01; genus CAYWFU01. Next base: position 68,094 of record CAYWFU010000007.1, read on the forward strand.
CTTACTTATTATTATGAAAAAAATTATGATTTTGCGGTTGTAGAATTTTTAAATTTCACAAAAGAATTTCCAAAAAGCGAATGGATTCAATATGCAGTTCAGAAAATCGCTCAGGTATATGAAGATACCAATAAATACGGAGATGCGGTAAAACGATATAACGAATTAATAAAAGGCAATAGCGAAAATGAAGTCAAAGATAATTTTTATTATGGAGTGGCATATGCTTATTTTAAATTAGGTTTATATGATTCCTCAATTAATGCCGCAAATAAAGTTGTTGCTGAATATAAAAATAGCAAATTGGTTTCGCCTTCTTTATATCTTGTGGGTGAAAATCTTTTTTCGCAAAAAAAATATATTGAAGCAATAAAAATTTATGAAGAAGTTCTAAAGAGCAAAGCTCCATCAACTCTTGAAGCAGATGCTAAGTATAAAATAGCTCTCTCATATTTTTATTTAAAAGACTATAAAAAATCTTCTGAATTATTTGAAAATCTGCGTAAAATAAAAGAGTTTAAATCATATGATAAACTCGAATTCCTGATAGCTGAAAGCTATTATCAGCTTGGTCAGTATGATATGGCTCTTGCAGTATATAAAAAAATAATTAAAGATTTTCCTGATAGTGAAATTATTAAAGAAGCTCAGTTTGGAGCAGCATGGGTGCATTTAAAAAAAGGCGATGATTTATTAGCGACACAAAATTTTGAAATTTTAGCAGAGAAATACAAGAATACCGATATTGGAAGTAAAGCAAATATTCAATTAGCAAAAATATTTGCAGATAAGAAAAAATATAAGGAAGCAGTTAAATTTTATTCCAGTTTTGTAAAAAATTATCCTCAGCATCCTGAAGCCAGCGACATGCAATATCAGCTTGCCTGGTGTTATTATAATTTAGATAAATTTGCTGAAGCAAGAGCAGAGTTTAAAGTTTTGTTAAGCCAATATCCAAAAAGTTCCATAAAAGATAATGCGCAATATTGGCTTGCATGGTCATACTTTAGAGAAAATGATTTTAAAAATGCTATACAGGAATTTAAAAAAATAGAAATCGAGTATCTAAAAAGCAATTTGCTGATTGATTCGATTTTTCGTATAGGAGATGCATTTTATAATTTGCAGAATTATGATAAAGCAATAGAGAGCTATAGTGTTGTAATCAATAAATCTCCAGGCGGAGAATTGGCAGATGATGCGCAATATGCAATTATCTGGGCATACTATCAAATGGGAAAAATTGATGATGCGATTACAGAGGCGCGGAAGTTTTTATCAACATATGAAAAAAGCAATCTATCGCCTGATGTTCAATATCGGATAGCAGAAATATATTATACTCGCAAGGATTATATTCATGCCGTAGAAGAATTCAAAAATTTTGTAAATAAATATCCCAATCATGAACTTGTAGATAATGCTTTATATTGGCTGGCATTTTCTTTGCTTCAAGATAATAAAATTGAAGAAGCCTCAGCAGGATTTAAAGAAATGATCGAAAAATATCCAAATTCAGAATTAATTGAAGATTCATATAACAGTATTGCAGCATGTTTTTTTAAGATGCAAAAATACGGAGAAGCAGTTGATACTTATCAGAAAATTTTAAAAAAGTATCCTCAAACCAGAATGAAAGAAAATATAGAATTTAATATAGGGATAGCTTATCGCAATCTTGGTGAATGGGCTAAATTAGGAGAACTATTTGAAAAATTTGAAAATTCTTATCCTAAAAGCGCTATTATAAATGAAGTGCGTTTAGAGCTTGGTGTTGCATTAGTAAATCTTGGAGATTATAAAAAAGCAATTGAGACGCTAAGTAAAATTGATAAAAGATCCACTGAAACTATAAAAAGTCAGTCGGAATACTGGATAGGCATAAGTTTTTTTAATATAGGTGATTTTGAATCTGCTGCTGAAGTTTTTATTAAAACTACATATTTATATTCTGATATGGATACTCTTGTTGTTAAATCCCAATTTATGGCTGGACAGTCATACGAAAAAGCAAAAAAGAAATTAAATGCAGTTAAAATATATGAAAAAATACTCGAAAAACATACCAATGATGAATGGGCTGCTAAAGCTAATGAACGGCTTGGCGAGTTAAAAAAGTAGTAAGGGATTAAAATGAAAAAGAGGAGAAAAATATGAACCACAGAGGGCACAGAGTTTATTTTAAAATTTTTAAAATCTCTGTGGTCTCATGCTTTTTTTTATATTTTAAATAGCTTAATAAACTAATAATTTAGCAGGCACATAGAGAGCACAGAGGGGAGAACATAAAAATTCTTTAACTCATTAATATTTTAAAAGTTTCTCTGTGTTCTCTGTGGTTAATTTTTGACATTACCATTATCGGTAACATGAGGTTAAAATGAAAAAAAATGTTATTTATATAATTTTAATATTTATTTTTATAATTATACAAAAAAATAGCGCTGAAGAGAAAAAAAAAGATGTTCCTCCAATAGAATTACCAGAAGTTACAATTGTAGGAAAAGAGAAAGAATTATCTTCTAAAATCGGGGAAAAAATAGAAAACATTAAACATGATTCTGATGATGTTTTAAAACCTCTTCCATGGGGTGTTCGTGAAAAAGAAACAGTATTTAGCATAGTAGATCAGAAACAGAAAATGATTATCCCCGGTTTAAAAGATGGGAAAAACCACTTGCTTAATATTAGTCTCGAAGGCGGGAATTATAACTACTATTTTTTTGAATTTATTCATGCCGGACAAAATTATAATAATAACTATCTGCTTAATTATTCCTATCTTCATGATGGTGGAGAACGCAAAAACTCAGAATTTGTTAAGAATAAGATTATATTTGATATTTCACAGGAAATTTTCACAAAGCAATATTTTAATGTCAATGGCAGATATATCTCACATGATATTGAATTACCAGGTCCAATAGATAATACTTTCCTTGATTCTACAAGACATATTGAAGATTTAAGTGTTTTTTTGAATTGGGAAAAAAAAGAAACACAGGAGGATTATATAAAAATAGGTCCATTTTTTAAAGAACAAAAATTTGATAATTTGAATGAATCATCAATTAAGGAAAATAGAATAATCGGATTAGAAGCTGATTATGCTTTTGTATATGAAAATCCTATTAAATTTTTATTAAGATTATCAAATAATGAATTTTTTGATACAACAAATTTGAGTATGTATGAAGTTGGGATGGAAATGGATTTTTTTAAACTTACAGATGATATAAACCTGAAAACAGGTGTATTATATTCCAGCTATAATCCAATAGATAATCAGGTTTCACCTAATCTGGAATTTCTTTACAAATTAAGCAAAGATTTTATATTTGATACAAAAATACGATATAAATTTGATATAATTGATTTTTCGGAACTTTATAGCAATAATAATTTCGCGTCTTTTAATAATCAGCGATTACTGCCGGAAAAAACGCGTGATTATCAATTTGGATTTGAAAGCAGGCTTTCTTATGATATAAATATTAATTGTCATTTGTATGAAAAAGATATAACAAATTATATTGTATTTGATGAAAATAATAATAATTTATGGATTCCAATAAATATGCCGGAAGAAGTAAAAATTAAAGGTGTTAATTTCGATTTCAACTGGTTTATATTATCAAATTTAAAAACTTCAATAAATTATACTTATGCTTTAAGTAATTCAGAAAATAATGTTCTGGTGGTTCCTCTTGTACCTAAAAATAATGTTGATTTTATTTTGACTTATTTGCATGATTGGGTAAATATTGATGTGACAGGAGAGTATATTGATAAAAGATATTATGATAAAGACAAAAAAAATAAAGCTGATGAATTAAAAGATTATTTTTTATTAGGGGCAAAAATTTATAAAGAATTTAATAAAAATTTCAGCGGATTTATAAAAGGTGAGAATTTAAATTCAATGGAATATGAAAAAATAAAGGGTTATCCATTGAAAGAAATAAGATATAAAGCTGGTATTACGTGGAAGTTTTGATTTTTAAAAAAAAGGGGGTATTAAAAAATGGGTGGAATTGAATTTATCGAAAAGGGTGGAGTAGTAATGTACCCCATTCTTGCTTGTTCTATATTTTCTTTAGCAATTATAATTGAACGATTTATCAGTTATTGGAGGATAAAAAAGAATACAAGAGGTTTTTTATCTAAAGTAAATGTTTTAGTTAAAAGTGAAAAAGTACATGAAGCTATTATTGAATGTGATAAAACAAAATTGCCGATTGCAGCAATATTTAAAGCTGGATTATCAAGTAAGAACAGTGATAGATCTGAATTGAAAAATATCATTGAAGAAATTGCAACTCTTGAAGTTGTTAATCTTGAAAAATATCTTGCTGGACTGGCAACAATTGCAACAATTGCCCCATTATTAGGTTTATTGGGAACTGTTACAGGAATGGTATCTTCTTTTAATGCTATTGCCGCAAGCACAGGGATTGGTGAAACACCGGCATTGGCAGCCGGTATTGCAGAAGCATTACTGACAACTGTATTTGGTCTTAGCGTTGCCATTCCAACTGTAATAGCGCATAATTATTTAAGTAAACAGGTTGACAATATTATTCTTATAATGGATAAAAGTTCACTGGAATTGATTGATGCTATATCAGATATAAATAGTAAAGCAGCCAAAGTAGCTGATGATCTAATAAAAGAAAGCAATATATTGTAATCAGGTTAATGGAGTGATACTTATGATAAAAAGAAAAGCAAGAAGATTGACTGCTGGAATTGATATTACCCCAATGATAGATGTTACTTTTATGGTTGTAATATTTTTTATGCTTACATCTTCTTTTGTTCTTCAGCCTGGTATTGAAATAAAAATTCCTAAAGCAGTAACGCGAGATGTAAAAGAAGCAAAAGAGCTGGTAGTTGCTATTACAAAAGAAGGTGATTTATATCTTAATCGTGAAAAAGTTACACCGGTTACGCTTTATAATTTATTAGATAGTAATTTCAAAGATAGAGATTTAGTAATCATTATGGCAGATAGAGATGTAAAACATCATAATGTAGTTGAAGTTATGGATATTGCGAAACAGGTGGGTATTAAAAAGATTGCAATAGCAACAGATGTTAAAGAAGCGGAATAATAAAGTTACCAGTTGCTAGTTACAAGTCACCAGTAAAAGAAAAGACAAAAGAACAGATATCAGGTGACGGGAAACTAAAAACTGGAGACTTTATATTATGTTCATATATAGAGAATTGAAAGTTGGGATACATTTGAAAATCCCAAATTACAAATATCAAATCCCAAATAAATTTCAATAACCAAATTACAATGACAGAAACAACTTGATAATTGTTTGGGCATTTATTGGAATTTGGAGCTTATTTGTTTTTTGGTGCTTGTAATTTGGGATTTAAGTTTTGTCGAAGGCAGCCTAATTTAATGTATAGGAAATTGAAAGTGTATTAAAATAGGTATTAAATTCCAAATAACAAATTTCAAAATCCAAATAATATCCAAATTTCAATAATCAAAATTCAAACTTTTTAATACTTTGGATATATAATGTTTAGAATTTATTTGTGATTTGTATATTGGGATTTGGTATTTGTTTGTTAATTGGTGCTTGTTATTTGGGATTTAAGTTGTTGCAGAAGGTCAACGGTAGTAACATAAAGCTAAAATTGTAGTTGCTCGATTTATCGAGCCTAATTTAAACTCGTTCGGGATAGGAAAGTATATGAATAATGGAAATAGATTTTTTTTATCAATATTTATGTCAATGATTTTGCATATAGCAATACTTATGATTATCCCATATTCTGCTCCTGCATCACCAAAATTATATTCCTATTCAGAAGTTGAATTGGATCGTGTATCTTTTGTAGCTGAAAGAGAAAGAAAAGAGCCGGAATTAAAAGTTGTCAATAAACAAACCCCTATTGATATGAATAGTAAAAACATTACCTCCCCATCAGCGATAAAAAATGCTCCTAAACTCATGATCCCGGAAAATAAAGGATATCAGCTTTCGTCCCCTAGATTTGGAGTGAGCCTACCGACAAGGTTTACTCCGACAGATGATGGTATGATAAATGTACATAATGACAAAGATGCGCCGACTGATGTTCCTTTTGGCGAACCAGAAGTGAAAGCTCATAATCTGGTTGAAGATACAAATCTTTTTAATAATCGTGATGGAATTTATCAGCCCGGAATTGAAAATGGGAAGGAAGGACCTGGTATTGATGATGTAAAAGGTCATTATTCTAAGTTCAAAGAAAAATATGTTCCGCCTCCGCCGCCAAAACCGGTTAAAGAAATAGTAAAAGAAGAACATTATGTCGCAAGAAAAACTTATGTTATTGAAGGAACCATAGGTAATCGTGAAGTGCTTCATAAACCTGAGGATCCTGAAATTTCAATTGATAGAGATATAGAAATTGAAGTTAAATTTTATGTTTTGCCTAATGGACAGGTAAAAGAAGTAATCCCATTAATTAAAGGCGATACTCAATTAGAAAATATTGCTATAAGATATATGAAATCATGGATTTTTGTCCCATTATCACAGGATGTTGAACAGGTAGAACAATGGGGGACATTGAAAATTAAATTTAAGAAAATATCCAAAGGTAAATTGTACTAATATTTAAAAAATGTGCTATTATTTAAAATATTTCTGGAGAAATAATGATTAATAAAAAAATATATATTTTGATAATTATTTTTAATATACTTTTTTTTGTTAAATTTTCATTATCTGAAGAAAATTTAACTCCACCTGACCTCAAGGCACTATTACCTAAAATGGAAAAAAAAGAAGCAGGATTGGATTTATCAAATGTACTCATGAGAGAAGGGGGGGCAGATGGTGCTCCAAATATTCATGCTTTTTTAGGTTGTGAATTTTGTCATTCTTCTATACCTGAAAAAGGATTTGATAAAACTCAAAAAACCGAATTAATTGTATACAATACTGAATCAGCTTTATGTGAAGCCTGTCATGTGAAAGAATGTTTACATCTTTCTGAAATAGACCCCCTAATTCTAAAACCACCTATGCAGGTGCCAAATAATTTACCGCTTGGTATCAAAGGAAAATCAAAAGGTAAAATTACCTGTATGACCTGTCATTATATACATGGAGATACTTTCGTGAATCAATTAATTCGCGGATTTCCTTTTTCAAGTAAAGATATAAATGTTCTTTACGCAACCAGATTGGATTTTTGCGCTGCCTGTCATGGAAGAAATGAAAATACTGAAAATGAAAAAATAGGTGCTATATGGAAAATACATAGATCTTATAAAGAGAATAAATATTGTGATTTTTGTCATAAAACAAATAATGCGGATGAATTAAATAAGATACTAAAAATTAATAAGAAAAAAGAGCGTGATGAAAAAACATTAACCAGTTTAAGAAGTACAATAAAAGCATTATGCGCTTATTGTCATATTGATCAAGCTGGCGCTGGCAAGCAGCATTTTTTAGCAGTGAATGCTTTTGCTGACAAAAATATAAAAGAAAACCTTGATGATCTGGGAATGCCAATTCTGGATGGAAAGTTTACCTGCATTACCTGTCATGATTCGCATGGTTTATCAGTAAATACAGGGCATTATTTACGAGGAGCATATTTACAGGTAGCAACCCGCTCAGCACGAGTTAATCCCCATCGGCGTAAAGATTTTTGTTTATCATGTCATGTAAAATATGATATCAATGGAAAAGTTACAGAATTAAAATTCAGCGGTGATTTAATTAAAATATGCACATGGTGTCATGATGGTAAGCAGGCGCGTAATGATATTCATCCGGTAAATATAGTTTTAAAAGAAAGTGATTATATGAAAAAACCGGCTGACCTTATTGTAACTGCAGAAGGTAAATTAACCTGTTTTACCTGTCACTATACAGGATATGGCGATTGCGAAAAAAATCAGGAGGATGCCAAAAAAGCAGAAGATTTAATTAATAAAACACATCTCAGAGGATGGCCATATGAAACCAGATGGGATGAGTGTTATAGATGCCATGTTAAAAAGGAATTTAAAAAATTTAATGCACATTATCAGATTGACTCAACTTCAGGCAAAATAGTAGAAGAGTCATGCTTATTCTGTCATTCTTCACGTCCGGAAATAGAAATAGCAGGTAAGGAAAAAGTTAAATTTAAAGGTATAGTTTTATTTATATGTCTTGGATGCCATCCAGATACACCTCATCCAGGCAGAATTGGGGGAAAAGGAGTAAATCATCTTGTAAAACCAATTGCAGTACCGGGTAAATTTAAAGTTCCTGATAGTATTCCGTTGAGTGATAGAGAACGTCTTCATTGTGGTTCCTGTCATAACCCGCATCCTAAGGGACTTTTGAAAGCAGCTATGGGTAAAGGCGCAGGAGCTTATGAAAGAAAACGATTTGAGAAATGTACGGATTGTCATATATCAAAGTAGGAGATGATATGAAAGATTGAGGTTGAGGTTGAGGTTGAGGTTGAGGAAAGAT
>CAYWFU010000008.1:0-69211 GCA_964457585.1 uncultured bacterium
ATTAGGAAATATTTAATTTATGCAAAAAAATATAATTGATATTAAAAAGATCGATTCTGCTTTGAACAATGCTTCAAATAATATAAATGATATTCTGGATAGAGCTCTTGCTTTAGAAGAGCTTTCTCTTCCAGATATTGCAGCGCTGCTTTTAGTTGAAGATAAAAAAAATCTAAAGAAGATTTTTACTGCTGCATCAAAGATAAAAGAAATGATTTTTGGAAAACGTATTGTTTTATTCGCTCCGCTTTATCTAAGCAATGAATGTGTTAATAACTGCTTATACTGCGGATTTCGTGTTAATAACAAATCTGCATCCCGAATAACTTTAACTATTCCGGAAATCATTGAACAGGCAAAAATACTTGAAAAGATCGGATTTAAAAGGGTACTTCTTGTGGTTTCTGAAAATCCTAAAAAAATTACAGTTTCTTTTCTTGTTTCAGCTATTAAAAGCATTTATGAAAATACCGGAATTCGAATAGTGCATTTAAATTCAGCTCCTTTTGGCAAAGAAGAATTCAGGAAATTGCATAATGCAGGATTAGGAGTATATCAAATTTTTCAGGAAACTTATCACCCCGAGACATATTTTTTTATGCATCCCGGTGAACGGGAAAAAGAATATTTAAATAGAATTACAGCTATGGATAGAGCAATTGAAGGCGGGATAAAAGATGTTGGGATAGGCGCTTTGCTTGGATTATATAATTACAAATTTGAAATTCTTGCGTTGGTTCTTCACTCGCGGTACCTTGAAAAAAAATATGGAAGCGCAGTTCATACCATATCTGTTCCGCGATTAAGACCAGCACAAGGAGCGCAAGTACAAAAAACGGAATATTGTTTCAGCGATGAAGAATTCAAAAAAGTTGTTGCTGTATTAAGAATTGCAGTGCCTACTGCTGGTATAGTAATTACAACACGTGAAAGCGCATTATTACGCAATGAAATAATTAATATTGGCGCATCGCAAATCAGCGCTGGTTCAAAAACATCTCCGCATGGTTATTCAGACGGAACAGAAAAATTTCTTGAACAGTTTTCCATTGAAGATAACCGTTCTCTTGATAAAGTTATTTATGATTTAGCAAAAAAAAATGTTATCCCCAGCCTTTGTACAACCTGTTATAGAATCGGTAGAACAGGCGAAACATTTATGCATCAGGCACATAATAAACAAATAAAAGAATTCTGCCTTCCTAATGCTTTATTAACATTACAGGAATATATTATTGATAATGCTGGCTTACAAACAAAAAAAATATGTGATAAAATAATAAAAAAGTATTTGAAGGATAAGAAAAAAATTGGACTGCCGGATAATGTTAACAATAAATTAAAACAAATAAAAGAAGGGAAAAGAGATTTGTATTATTAAAAAGGAGTTTCATAATGATTAAAGTAGTTATTAATGGAGAAAAAAGAATCACAAATAGCAATCTTACGTTAAAAGGATTACTTAATGAGTTAGAACTTGTACAGGAAAGAGTTGCTGTAGAAGTTAATATGAAAGTTATCCCCAGACAAAACTATGATTCTATAAAAATAGATAATGGGGATAAAATTGAAATAATTCAATTAGTAGGCGGAGGATGAGGGATAGATAATTATTCTTCAATCAAAATTCTTACAAGTTCTTTATCTCTTAAAGCTCCATTATGGTTATTGCTTTCAACCTCAACAGGATATTTGCCGTTGAAGCATGCCAGGCAGAAATTAGGATGAGCCCATCCAATTGCTTTAAGCATTCCCTGTATGGACAAATATTTTAAACTTTCAACATTTAGATACTGGCGAATACTTTCAATTTCCTGAGTTGAAGCAATTAATTCTTCCTGAATAGGTGTATCAATACCATAAAAACAGGGATGTTTAATTGGAGGAGATGAGACTCTGAAATGCACTTCGGTTGCTCCCGCGTCTTTTATGAATTTAACAATTCTGCGGCTTGTTGTTCCGCGAACCAATGAATCATCAATTACAATTACTCGTTTCCCCGATAACACTTCTTTTACAGGATTAAGCTTAATCCCCACGCCAACATTACGTAATATTTGGGTTGGTTGTATAAATGTTCTGCCAACATAGTGATTGCGTATTAAACCATAATCAAAATGTATTTTTGATTCATTGCTGTAACCAAGTGCTGCGCTGAGTCCTGAATCAGGAATCCCTATAACTAAATCCGCATCAATTTGAGATTCCAATGCTAGTTCTCTGCCTAAAGCTTTTCTAACAAGATGCACATTTTGTCCAAAAACAGTGCTATCCGGCCTTGCGAAATAAATATATTCAAAAATACAATGTGAATGAGGTAATTTAGGAAATGGGGAAATGGAATTCAGTCCATTTTCATCAATAATTAATACTTCTCCGGGTTCTACTTCCCGAATTAATTTTGCGCCAATGAGGTCTAAAGCGCATGTTTCTGAACTTAAAATATATGCATTATCCAGTTTCCCGATACATAAAGGTCTGAATCCATGAGGATCGCGTACAGCGATTAATTTTTTTTCATTCATTATAATTAATGAATAGGATCCTTTAATTTGTTTTAAAGCTTCAATGACAGCATCTTCAAATTTTTCTTTTTTTGAACGTGCAATCAAATGTACAATAACCTCACTGTCCATAGAAGATTGAAAAATAGCTCCTTGTGCTTCCAGCTTATTTTTTAATTTTATAGCATTTACAAGATTACCATTGTGCGCAATGGTAATTGCTCCTTTTGCATATTGAACTACAAAAGGCTGAGCATTCGCAATATGGCTTGCCCCAGATGTAGAATAACGGACATGGCCGGAAGCCATAAATCCATGAAGTTTTTCTATTGTTTTTTCATTAAAAACATCATTTACTAAACCCATCCCGCGATGGGAGTATATATTTTTACCGTTAGAGGTTGCAATCCCGGCGCTTTCCTGTCCGCGATGCTGCAGCGCATAAATACCAAGATAAGTTAATTGAGCGGCACGCTCATTTCCATAAACACCAAAAATTCCGCAATAGTCTTCCATTTTATCCATTAAAAAATTTTCCATATTTTTCCCTTTTAAAAAAAATTTCAATTTATTTTCAACATTTTATTAGTATAACAAAAAAAAGATAAAAAGTAAAAATGAAAAAAATTATAAGTATTATTATTGACATTTTTTGTTAATTAATTTAAATTATATTAATCATGAAAAATTTATCGGTAAAAATACTTCCATTAATTTCAACAAAATGTATAAATATAAATCTTTTATCCAAAACCAAGAAAGATATAATCGAGGAGATGGTAAATTTACTTGATAGAGATGAAGTTTTGATGGATAAAAATAAATTTTTGGATTCAATTAATGAAAGAGAAAATTTATGCAGTACAGGACTTGAAGAAGGTGTGGCTTTTCTTCATCCAAGATCCGACATAAGTGAAATAGTAAAAAAACAGGTAATAGGTATAGGTATTTCAAAGGAAGGAATTGATTTTGCTGCAATAGATGGACAACCTACTTATATTTTTTTCATACTATGTTTTAAAAAACTGGAAGAACATTTGCAATATCTTTCATCTATCAGCAGATTATGCAAAGATACGGTTTTTTTGAATGGTTTGCATGAAGCAAAAAAATCAGAAGATATTATTACATATATCGAGAAAAAAGAAAAAAATGAACGTCCTTTCTCTTCCTCCCCCAGTACTTTATATTCGGATAGTATAATAAATTTTTTTAGAAAGAAAAATTAGAATGATCGGGAAAATTGGTAAAGAACGCAGTACAAAAGATAATTTAAAATTAGCAGGGATATTCTCTATAATTGCCGGTTATACAAATGCGCTTTCTTTTTTAACTGTCGGCTTTTTTGTCTCACATACTACAGGAACAGCGACATTATTTGGAACGAATTTAAGTAAATTGGATTTCAAATTTGTGCAATATGCATTGATATTATTAATGTTTATATGCGGATCGATATTAAGCAGCATATTGATGATCAGTTACAGTAAGAGTATATCTCTTGTTGTCGAGGGTTTTATTTTGTCTCTTATCGGTTTGGTTCCATTGCCGTTTTCAATAACTCCATTATCTATTAATTTATTACCCGTATTCTTAAGTTTTGCAATGGGTATGCAAAGCGCAGCGACAACATATTTATCTTCAGCAATCGTTCGCACAACACATTTAACAGGAGCAGCTACTGATATTGGTATTGCTATTGTCAAGAAAGATTTAAAAGCATTTACTATCCTTTTAACAATTATATCAGGATTCATTTTAGGCGCAATTATCGGATATTTTGCTAATTCTTATTTAGGAATACACGGCTTTTTAGTCCCAGGCGCTGCGGTGTTATTGATTGGATTATCTTTTCTATAAATTTAACCAAGTAAATAACCAAGAATTATAGATCCGCATATACTTATAAATAAAAATGTAATTACCACCTGTTTTTTAAACATCCCTTTTAATACTATAATAGCAGGGATACTGGTTACAGGACCAGCCAGCATAAAAGATACTGCGGCTTTTGTGCTTATACCCTTTTTTATCAGTCCCTGCAAAATCGGGACTACTGAAACTCCATTTACAGGCAATGGAATTGCAATAAAAGTTGCCCAGATAGGAGAAAATATATTATTTTTTCCTAATAAGCTTGTTGTCCATTCAATAGGGATAAAAATAATCATTATTGCTTCAATAAAAACAGCAATTAAAATAAATTTTACCATAAAACGAAATAGTTCTTTTGCACGTTTATAAAAAAAATCTATTTTATTAGATGCAAGATTTATATCTATTGGGATTTCTCCGGGTTTTGCATTTTCCATATCTTTTGCTTTAACAATACAGGAATCAATTAATTTATGTGTTTTTAATATATCAGCATCAAAAAAATTAATTTTTTTCAAAAAATAAGTAAAGAATCCCGCGCCAAGTCCAAGTGCAGTTGCACCAATAAGTTTGGCGATAGCCAGCTTTTCCCCTAATACTCCATAAGTGAATACAAAAGCATCTGGACTCATTACAGGTGATGTAATAAAAAGAGACATGACCGGAGATAGCGGTATCCCGCATTCTATTAAGGTAATTACTACCGGCATAATACCGCATGAACACAAAGGGCTAAAAATACCTATAAATGTGGCAAGGAATATCATACTTATCTCATTTTTGTTTAAAATTTTATATAACTTTCTGTCTAATTTATAAGTTTTAATTATTGCTCCAAGTATAATTCCCAATAAAACAAACCACCACATTCGCAATAATTCATTCCGCATAACAAATGGTATTTTAATTAATTTATTAAGAAAATCGTTCATTTTTTAAACTCCTATGATAAATCAGGTTAAGGCTAAGGGTTAGGTTAAGGAAAAGATAAAACCAAAATCAATATAATGATTTAAATCTTTTCTCAACCTCAACCTTAACCTCAACCTCAACCTTTCATACCATCTCCTCAATCAAACCGTCTCATACTTACATTAATAAGTAAAGCTATCATAATCATAAATCCCAGCAAAGAAGAACCTCCATAACTTATAAAAGGCAGCGGAATGCCAGTAATAGGCATGATCCCCACAGTCATCCCAATATTTACAATAATATGAAAACTAAAAACTGAGATTATACCTACTGAAATAAGTGCTCCATAAATATTTTTAGCTTTAGCTGCAATATCAATTCCTCTAAGTATAATAAATGAAAAAATCATAATTAAGAAAAAACTGCCTATAAAACCAAATTCTTCTCCAACAACTGAAAAAATAAAATCTGTATGCTGAGCAGGCAAAAAATCCAATTTATTTTGACTGCCGGACATAAAACCTTTACCCATAAAGCCTCCGGACCCAATAGCAATTTTCGATTGAATTAAATGATATCCTGATCCGAGAGGATCTAACTCAGGATAAATAAAAGCAAGCAGGCGTTTTTTCTGGTATGTTTTTAATAATCCTAATAATTTAAAACCTAAGATACCTGATACAGTGTTTATAATAAATGCGAGTACAGAATCAAATCCATTATTGCATCTCCACCATAAAAAAAATAATAAAAAAATTATATACCCAATCCATAAATATAACCAGTTATAAAAAATTAAACTTATCATGGGAGATATAATCAAAAAAATATATAAAAAAGGCAATCCGCTTAAATAAAGCATGCTTAAAAAAATTGGAATAAATGTTAAAGCTGTGCCTAAATCAGGCTGCTTAAGGATTAAAATAATTGGTATTCCTGTTAATATAAAAGGTACAATTAAATCCTTGAATTTTTTTATCTTTCCAAAATTTCGTTTTAAATATTGTCCCAATGTAAATATCAAACTTATTTTAGCTAATTCCGCAGGTTGAATTCCGAATGAACCAAATGTAATCCAGCGTCTTGCTCCTGCCTGTGCTGGGAAAAAATAAACAGATAATAATAAAATAATACTAAAGATATAAAATATATATGCCCATCTGTCAAAAGTCTCATAATGTATATTTAAAACACTAAAAAAGACTATTAGACTAATTATTAAAAAATATGACTGTCTAATAAAATATTTTTGCATTTCATTTTCTTTGCTTGAAGCGCTAAAAATAATTAATATACCTATAAGTATAAGAAAAATTGTAGCCAGCAATAATGGAAAATCAAAATTTTTAATTATTCTGCGGTCAATCATTTTACTTTCACCTGCCTTACTTCCAACGAAATAGTTTTAACCATTTGATTAATATCAGTGGAATTAAATAAATTAAATGGCTCGACTTTTAATTCATTTTCATTTTTCCCATGTGGAATATCGTCGGGATGCCACAGGTAGTCAATAGAATAATCTCTACTTTCATTTTTTAAATATTCTTCATACATCATTTTAGCAATTGGTGCGCCAGCCTGTCCTCCTTCTCCGCCATGTTCAATTAAAATAGCAATGGCAATTGAAGGATTTTGAGCCGGTGCGCAGCTTATAAACCATGCATGAGGACGAATAGCTTCAGGGATCTCACTTGTTTTAATATCATCATAAATATCTGCTTTTGCCACTACCTGCGCAGTACCGGTTTTTCCGATAATATTTAATCCAGATATCCTTGATCTGCGTCCTGTTCCCCAGCGGTTTACGACTTTCCATAAAGCATCTTTAATAATCTCTATGGTTTTTAATGAAATATCTAATTTTGCTATTTCCTTTTTTGGAGGTTCATAAATCAATTTATTATCTACTGAAATTATTTTTTTTAGTAAATGCGGTTGATAAAATACTCCACCGTTTGATAATGCTGAAATGAGGTTAACCATCTGTAGTGGAGTAACTAAAAGAGCGCCCTGGCCTACTCCGACTATTATATTATCGCCTGGATACCAAGGCAGACGCTGATTGTTTTTTTTCCATTCAGGATTAGGTACCAGTCCTTGTTTTTCCTGTCCAAGATCAATACCTGTCAGATTACCAAGTCCAAATTTTTTTGCATATTTTTCAATTCTACTTATCCCCGTTTTTAGACCTAATTTATAAAAAAAAACATTGCATGAATGGATTAAAGCTTCAGTAACATTTAAATTCCCATGCCCTTCTTTTTTCCAGCATTTATAAGTTATTCCTCCATAATTAAATTCTCCATGACATTCATCAGTATAATCCTGTGTAATTATATTTTCCTCAAGAGCGGCAATAGCAGTAATTATTTTAAAAGTAGAACCAGGAGGATAGGCGCCGCTTATCACACGATTAACTAAAGGATGAAGAGGATTATTATTTAGTTCTTCCCATTCTTCATGAGATATCTGCACTGCAAACATATTTGGATTAAAACATGGTTTGCTTACCATTGCTAGAATTGCTCCATTTTTTGGGTCAATCGCAACAATAGCCCCTGTTTTCCCTTCCATTGATTCTTCTGCTATTCTCTGTAAATTTTTATCAATGGTTAGAATAATATTATCTCCGGGAACTGATTGTTCAATTACATTTGAACTCAATTGCTGTCCCATGGCATTAACCTCTATCATGCGTGTTCCATGTATTCCTCTCAGATATTTTTCATAAACTTTCTCCAGTCCGGATTTCCCTATTATATTATCATAATTATAATTTTTGTATTCATTCCTTTTCAGCTCATTTTCACTAATTTTACCTAAATAACCTAAAAAATGCGCACCTGATTCACCTCTTATATAATCACGGCATGGGTCTATCATAATCATAACACCAGGATAATTTTTTTGATTTTCTTCTAATTTCGCAATTATTTCATTGCTAATATCATTTTTAAGCTGCACCGGATAAAAAGGCTGATTTTTGTTTTTTTTTAATTTTTTTTTAAATTCTCCCTGAGATAAATTTAAGAGTTCATATAGTTTTGGAATTAATTGTTTATTATTTTTTATATCTTCAGGAATTACAGCAATTGAATATGAAGGACGATTATTAACTAATAAATATCCGTTACGATCAAAAAATAATCCTCGCGGAGCTTCTTCAGAAACAAAACGAGTGCGGTTTTCCAGCGATAGTTTTTGAAAAAAATCATATTTAATTATCTGTAAATACCATAATCGTCCAATAATAATAATAAACCAGACTCCGATGAAAGTAGTAATTATCATTAAACGATTTTTTAATTTAGTTTGTTTTTCATAATCATTAGAATTTTGCATTTTATCCTATCCTGAAATTGATTTAATATTATCATATGTTAGCAAGAAAAGTAAAATTATAATCAAGCTATAAGCCTGATGAATCAGGCAATTACAATGCAATATGTCTGTAGTTGGGGCTGTCCAAAAAGGTGTCATTCCGCACTTGATGCGGAATCTAGTTTTTTAAAAATGGCTTAAATACTGGATTCCCGCCTTCGCGGGAATGACAAAAAGTGATTTTCGCACCTTTTTGGACAACCCCATATTCAATTTCCTGTACATTAATTAGATTCTTCGCTTCGCTCAGAATGACACCCTAAGATGTCATTCTGAAGGAGCGAAGCGACTGAAGAATCTCGTTTTTCAATTCCCTTTCATGCAATCATTGCATGCAATAATTACTCATTTAAAATTATTTTTTCGCAAACCCTAAATAAATTTATTTAGTTTTTTTGTTATTTTAAAATTAAAAAAATGGCATAATTTTTGCTTAATTAATTTACTATCCTCCCTGTTACTTTTTTTAAAGGAATATTCTGAACGCTATAAAAATAGAAAAGGGAGGGATGAAAAAATGGCACAAATAGTTGCAATAGTTTTTATAAGTTTATTTATAATATTATACGCTATAGCAATATCGATTAGATTGGATGGAAATACCGAAACAAGTGGTAAATACAATCCCAAAACACAAAAAATGATTATATCTATTTTTTGTATGCCTTTTTATATAATGATTATGGTTCAGATACTTAGAGCATTTGCCTATTATAATCCACCATCAATATTATATTAAATGAAGATTAAAGTGAGGGAAATTTTATCTGTCTCCCTTTGCTTTTATCAGTAAAAGAGCTCTTTTTTATCTGGAAGTGCCAATGAATTGGCACTAATATAAATAATGAAATATTCTTATCAGAGACAGAAGATACCCCCTGTGGCTTTCAGGATTTTTCATTTGTAGTTGCTTGATTTATCAAGCTTTTTTTATGCTCAATAAATTGAGCAACTACAATTTTTCTCTTAAGCTACTGCTATTGTTTTTTAAATTGAAAATAAAGGAATAATGCAAAGAGTAAAGTTAAAAATGTAACAATATTTGCGATAATTACAATAAAATCATTTATATGTATACCATATAATAACCACAAAAAAACACCAATGCATATTTGGATTAACGCACCGACACTTACATCTCCAACAGATTTTGTTTTTAGCATTTTAATTATCTGCGGAACGAATCCGAACATTGTAAGCAAAGCTGCTAAAATACCAATTGATTTCCATAAAATTTCTATAGAGGACTTCATATAAATACAATTTCCATTTTAGGTGGATTATTAAGTGTGTTATGAATTAATGGTTTTCATTGAAAAAATTTACAATAAAATTATTAAATATGTATCCTAATCCAAAATCATTATGGTTTAGATTATAAATTAAAATATATTTTTTCTTGCCAGGTATATTTTCATAAAGTTTTGCCGCATGAATTGGAGGGATAACAGAATCATTTTCTGCGGCTAATACAAGAACATGGCTTTTTACTCCCTTTATATATTCCAGAGAATTAAACTTATCTTTTAAAACTAAATTAACTATTATTGAAGGGAACCTTTCTTTAGCAACATTTTCTATACTATCATATGGAGTAATAAGAATTAAATTTTTAATATTTCTGTTAGCTGCCAGGTAAACAGAAATACCGCTCCCCAAACTCCTGCCAATAGTGGAAATGTCGCTTATTTTAATATCGTTTCTTTTTGTAAAATAATCATATATTAGAATTGAATCTTCAAATAAATACTTCTCTTGCGGTGTTCCAGTGCTATTCCCAAATCCCCTGTAATTAAAAAAAGCAAAGTTAAAATCATATTTATTATAAATTTCATCAATATTAAATGAAACTTCTTCAGCATTACCGCCAAAATAAATAATTAATGGGACATCGCGATTAGAAACGTTTTTAACCAACCATCCATGAAGAATATGATTATCTTTTGTTTGAATTGTAATATCTTCAACATTTTTATAATCATTTTTTATTTTTAATAATCTTTCTTCACTGATTGGCTGCGGAAAAAAAATAAATTTTCTTGCAATTGAACTACAGGAAAATAATGATAAAATAAGTATTCCCAATAAAAAATATATAATCAGCATTTTTCGCATATTACCTCGATATCATTTAAACATATAAAAATATGGTTGTCAATAATATAGATTATGTTATCATTAAAGCCTGAAAGGAATATGTCGATGCAGGAGTCTTTAGCCCTTTTTCATCCTATAATACAGAAATGGTTTATTGAAAAAATAGGCACACCAACTGATATTCAAAAAAAAGCATGGGTAGAAATAGCTGATAATAATCATGTGCTTATAACTGCACCAACAGGAAGCGGGAAAACTCTGGCGGCACTTTTATGGGCAATAAATCAGCTTGCGGTAAAGAAGTGGAGCAGTGGGCAATTAAAAGTATTATATATTTCTCCATTAAAAGCTCTTAATAATGATGTTCAGCGTAATCTTTTGAAACCTTTAACAGAAATAAAAGAGTATTTTAATAAGGAAGGAAAAGAGTTTCCTGTTATTCGTGTTTTAACAAGAAGTGGAGATACTCCTAATAATGAGCGTTATAAAATCCTGCATAATCCACCGGAAATTTTAATTACTACACCTGAAAGCCTGAATATAATACTTACTTCAGCAAATTCAAGACGGATCTTGTCTGGAATCGAAACAGTTATTTTAGATGAGATACATGCAATTATTGGAAATAAACGCGGAACACATCTGATTACCGCTATTGATCGAATAGTTCCTTTATACAGCGAGTTTCAGCGTATAGCATTATCCGCAACAATAAGACCAATTGATAAAACTGCTGAATTTGTGGGTGGCTATAAAATGATTGGGTCATTTCCCGACTGCATTTATGAAAAACGGAATGTATCAATTGTTAAATCAACAGAGAAAAAACAATTTCAAGTAAAAATAAATTTTCCACAAAATGCACATGAGGAAATCGTTGACGGTACGTGGTGGCCATCACTTATTAAAGAATTTAAAAAGATCATATCCAGCAATAAATCAACACTTCTCTTTTCCAACAGCCGCAGAATGACAGAGAAAGTCACTCATTTAATAAATGAATTTGAACCCGAAGAAATCGCTTATTCACATCACAGTTCTCTGTCAAAAGAATTCAGACTCAAAGTAGAGCAGAAACTTAAAAATGGTGAGTTGAAAGCGATTGTTGCCACAAATTCGCTTGAACTTGGAATTGACATTGGAGACCTTGATCAGGTTATTCTTATACAAACACCATTTTCAATTTCTTCCGGTATTCAGCGTATTGGCAGGGCAGGACATTCTGTTGGAGAAATAAGTAAGGGTGTGATTTTCCCTACACATGGCAGAGATTTTTTAAATTCTGCTATTATTGCGAAAGCTATTTTATTGCAGGATATTGAAGAAATATATCCAATTGAATCACCTCTGGATATTCTGGCTCAAATTATTCTTTCAATGACATGCGCTGAAACATGGGATATTGATAAGCTTTACGCTTTTCTTAAAACAACCTATCCATACCGCAATCTGCAAAAAAAACATTATAATCTTACGCTTGATATGCTTGCCGGAAAATATGCGGATACACGTATTCGCGAGCTGAATCCACGCATATCGATTGACAGGTTAAGCAATACCATTAACGCAAAACAAAATAGCGCTGTTTTAATTTATTTGTCAGGAGGCACAATTTCCGATTCAGGATATTTTGATTTAAAGCTTGCTGACACACATGCGAAAATCGGTGAATTGGATGAAGAATTTGTCTGGGAGCGAAGACTGGGAGAAACATTTGCTCTTGGCACTCAGCTCTGGCGGATTGAAAAAATTACACATAATGATGTTGAAGTTACTCCTGCTAAAAATACTTTGAATATTATCCCATTCTGGAGAGCAGAAGAGCAAAATCGCGATTTTCATTTTTCAGAAAAAATATCCGTTTTTCTCGAAATGATTAATTCTAAAATTTGTGATGATAATATAAAACAGGAACTAATGCAGAATTATTTTATGGACGAATATTCTGCGCTGGAATTAATACATTTTTTAAGATATCAAAAAGAAATTACCAATTCAGACCTGCCGCACAGACACAATATATTAATTGAACATTTTGACGACCCATTAAATAAAGCAGATAAAAAGCAGGTGATTATTCATACACTATGGGGAGGCAGAATCAATCACCCGTTTGCCCTTGCCCTGTCAGGTGCATGGCAAAAAAAATATAAATATCCGTTGGAAGTCATAGCAAATAATGATGCAATAATGCTTATGCTCCCGCATGAATTTTCTACCCAAAGCATATTAACACTTGTAACTCCGGATAATCTGGAAAATTTATTGCGCGCTAAACTCGAAGAATCCGGTTTTTTTGGCGCGCGTTTCCGCGAAAATGCAGGAACAGCTTTGCTTCTGCCAAAAGCAAATTTCAGAAAAAGAATACCGCTATGGCTTAATCGTCTCAGGTCAAAAAAATTATTAGAAGCAGTTTTGTCTTATGAAGATTTCCCGATTCTTCTTGAAACATGGCGTACATGTCTTGATGATGAATTTGATATTGATAATCTCAAAATACTTCTGGATGAAATTCATGAAGGGAAAATTACTATAAATGAAGCAATAACGCATACAGCTTCCCCTTTTGCTGATAATCTAATCTGGAAGCAGACAAATAAATTCATGTATGAAGATGATACTCCTGATTATTCAAAAATATCCGGATTAAAAGATGATTTGATTAAGGAATTTATTTTTTCATCCCATTTACGTCCAAAAATTCCGGAAGAATTAATTCATATTCTTGATAAGAAACTAAAACGTATCGCCCCTGATTATGCGCCTTCAACACCTCAGGATCTGCTTGATTGGATAAAAGAACGCTTGCTTATTCCGTCTGATGAATGGAATGAGCTGCTTAAAGCATGTGAAAGAGACTATGAATTAAATCCAGAACAAATTTATTCAGAACTAAAAGAAAAAATAATCTGGATAAATTTGCCTGATACAACGGAGAAATTTATTTGTTCAATTGAAATAGTTAAGCAATTAATAGATGTTTTTAAAATCAAGCAGGAAAATTTTAAATTTTCACCAGTTCTGGATAATGACAATTCATTAAAAAAGAAAGTGCAAAATCTTATCTGGAAGTATCAGAAATATCCTCTGGTAGAGACGCAAAATTTTGCGTCTCTACAGAAAGAAGATTTAGAAGATCAAAACTCGTGTCTTATGGATTTTATAAATCAATGGCTGTTTTATTATTGCCCAATAGAAAAAATTGAGCTTAATAAAATTTTTGGAATAAGAGAAGAAATATTAAATGAAATTCTGGAGTCATTAATTAGAGAAAATCGTATTATAGTTGATTTAATAAGCGAGAAAGCTAAAACACTTGAGATATGCAATATTTCTAATCTTGAAATCCTCCTGCGTATGGCAAGAAAGCAGAGACAGGCGCAGTTTAATCCGCTTCCATCTGAAAAATTAACCTTATTTTTGGCTGTATTTCATGGTATGGCAAATCAAGGGGAAAGGGCCGAACATCTTGAGCAATGCTTTGATCAGTTGTTTGGTTATCCACTACAGGTATCAGCATGGGAAGAATTTATTTTGCCTGCAAGATTAAAATCCTATTATCCAAACTGGCTCGATAATTTAGTCCATGCAGGCAGTTTAATATGGTTTGGATGCGGAAATAAAAAAATTAGTTTTGCTTTCCACGAAGATTTATGCTTATTTTTTTCCGCTTTTGAAAAAGAAAGCAAGGAAGATTTAAATAAACTTTTTCCAAACAAATTCGGTAAATACAGTTTTTTTGATATTACAAATTTTTCAAAACAGGACACTGCTAAGACAGCAGAAGAACTGTGGACGCTGGCATGGCATGGAAAAATATCAAATGATTCTTTTGTTATAATAAGAAAAGGTATATTAAACAAATTTATTCCAGAGACACTTGATAAGAATAAAATATCAAGACGAACAGGACTAAAACGCTGGGAAGCCACACGACCGATATCAGGCAACTGGTTTATACTTGCAAAAGAAAATGAAGAACCTGATTTGATTGAGCAGGCAGAACTGATAAAAGACCGCATACGTCAGCTTCTCAGGCGATATGGGATTCTCTTTAGAAATATGGTTGAAAACGAACTTCCGCTTCTTCAATGGAAAAATATTTTCAGAACACTTCGTCTAATGGAATTATCAGGAGAAATTTTGTCCGGATATTTTTTTGAAGGCATTTCCGGTTTGCAATTTATTTCACATGATGCATTTCGCATGCTTCAGCAAAATTTACCTGAAAATGCTATTTACTGGATTAATGCAACAGACCCGATTTCCTTATGCGGAATAAATATAGAAAAAATAAAATCCACTCTGCCAAAACGAATATCATCCAACTACATTGTCTATAATGGCTCTAACCCTGTAATGATTATAAAACAAAATGGAAAAGAACTGCAAATAAACACTGACTCAGATGCCCTATATTTTCAGCAATATCTTACTATTTTCAAAACCCTGCTTACACGTGATTTTAATCCTTTGAAGAGAATTATAATTGAAGTAATTAACAATGAACCAGCATATAAATCAAAATATGCAGAACAGTTTTTGAAGTTTGGATTTAAAAGTACGTATAAAGGATTGGAAATTTGGAGGAGTGAGGCTTTAAGCTAGTGCACTGACAAATCATGATTACCATTTTAGAGTTTAATTTAAAATAAATTTATAATTTAATTTTCATAAAATAGATTTACTTTTTTCAAAAATATATTTTGATAAGTTTAAAAACCACTCAACTTCTTCTTTTTGAGGTAACCCATTGGGTAACAAACCAAGTTCTCCGGGATATCTTGTTTCAATATAAATTTCTTCTATTTTTTCTAAATCTAATATATTTAATTTGAGGTTATTTTTAATATTTTCAGGTAAGAGAGCAAATAGTTTTACCACACTATGAGTTTTAGGGATTTTATGATTATTTTCTTCTAAAAAAGCTTTAAATATTTTTTCCACTGTTTGTTGACAATGGAATAAAACAACATTAAATAAAAACTCATTTTTTATTAATTCTTTTGCTGCTTCAAAGTCTTGTGTTGCATATTCAATCCATGATTTTGTAGAATCTTTCATCCGATAATAACTCCTGTTTCATTTATCTCTTGAATAAATGAACTGTTAATCTGATTTATTTTATCCCATTCATCTTTAGTATAAACTAAAATATCCATTGGTATTCGCTGCTTTAAGTCTACAAATAACCGACCAACTTTAAACTTTTTATCCATTCTTTCTTTAAAACTTTTTGAAATACCTGTTTCATCTAAAACAACAATAAGATCAATATCGCTTTCTTCATTATTAAAATTTTTAGCATAACTTCCAAAAAGTATAATCTTTATATATTTTAGATTTTGAGCAATTTTTGATACTATTTCTTTTTTTAATGCTTCATCTAACATAATTAAATCCTTTAATAAATATTGTATTTATGATAATTAACATAATTGTTTCTGTCAAGTTTATATTTTTATCAGCATACACTGTCTTTTTTTCCCTTGACTTATTATACTTTTTAATTACATTATATTTATATTTATCTTGTTCTGATTTTCCCAATTTATTTATATTAAAAATGAAAGATATTCTATGCCAAAAATCTACGATAATATAGAACATCATCTTGTTAACGGTTTGAATGAAACTCTGGAGCTTTCACAGCGTACTGATTTTTGTGTAGGTTATTTTAACCTTAGAGGCTGGAAAGAAGTAGCTGATAAGATCGATAAGTTGTCAGGCCAGTTGTATCGGAAGGCTCAGAAAATTTGCATCGGTACTGTCGTTTATTAGTAGGTATGCAGAAAATGCCTGTTGATATTCTGCGGGAGCATTTTATAAACGATGAAGGTTATATTATTGATCAGGCTGAGGCGGTAAAACTCAAAAGAAAATTAGCGCAGGAATTTAAAGACCAACTTACCATTGGAACACCTTCTGAAGCAGATGAACAGGCTTTGCGAAAGTTAAGCCGTCAGATGAAAGAAAAAAGGGTTATTGTAAAGCTCCATTTGAAATATCCCCTTCACGCCAAGTTATATCTGGCTTACAGTGATGACAAACGGGTTCCGATAGTTGGCTTTTTAGGAAGCAGTAACCTTACGTTAGCGGGTTTGGCTAATCAGGGGGAATTAAATATTGATGTAATGGAGCAGGATGCTTCCAACAAATTGGCAAAATGGTTTGACGATAGATGGAATGACCGCTGGTGCCTTGATATCACAAATGAATTAATTGAAATTATAGATAATAGTTGGGCGGCTGACCGAATACTTTCGCCTTTTCATATTTATCTTAAAATAGCGTATCACCTTTCAAGAGAAGCACGTTCAGGTATTAATGAGTTTAAACTGCCGAAAGTTTTTCAAAAAGAATTATTGGATTTTCAGCAGAAAGCGGTTCTGGTCGCAGCGCATCATCTTCATAAAAGAGACGGGGTATTGATTGGGGATGTGGTTGGATTAGGAAAAACCATCATTGCGTCAGCCTTAGCAAAGTTATTTGAAGATGACTTCTTTTTAGAAACACTTATTATTTGTCCAAAAAACCTTGTAGAGATGTGGGAGGATTACGCCCACAAATACCAACTGCGCGCCAAAGTTATTTCACAAAGTAAAGTTCAAGGCGAATTACCTACCCTAAGACGGTATCGTTTAGTTATTATTGATGAAAGTCACAATCTGCGCAATGATCAGGGAAGCAGGTACCGCGCGATTAAATCATATTTAGAAGAAAATGATAGTAAGGTGATTTTACTTACCGCAACTCCATATAACAAATCTTATATAGATTTATCAAATCAGCTTCGTTTATTTATTTCGGATGATAAAGATATTGGAATCAGCCCTGAAAGATATATTGAAAGTATTGGCGGTCAGGTGCAATTTATGGCGCGACATACGGAAACTTTTATTCGAAGCATCAAAGCTTTTGAACGAAGTAATTTTGCCGATGATTGGCGTGAACTCATGCGATTGTATCTGGTGCGCAGGACAAGAAGTTTTATAAAAAATAATTATGCGGAAACGGACAAAACCAATGGCAGGAAATTTTTAACTTTCGCTGATGGTACAAGATCATATTTTCCAGATCGCTTACCCAAAAAAGTTGAATACGAGTTTGATTCTGATGACCCCAAAGATCAATATGCAAAATTATATTCACAAAATATAGTAGATATTATTAACGGGCTTGAGTTACCTCGTTATGGTTTAGGTAATTATTTAGAAAAAAAACCTGTTGTAAAACCGGATAAAGAAGAAGGAATAATAATAGATAATCTTTCCCGCGCCGGTAAACGCTTAATGGGATTTTGCAGAACTAATCTCTTTAAACGTTTGGAAAGCAGTGGTTATTCATTCCTGCTTTCTTTAAGCCGGCACATACTACGAAACTATATTTTTATTTATGCTATTGAGAATCGCTTGCCTCTGCCTATTGGAAAAAATGCTGAAAATTTAGATGATTATCTGGAAGATAAAGACATTGACAGCAATGATGACGATAATATATTGCATTTGATATTGGATGAAAATATTTATCTTAAAAAGGCCGGAGAAATTTACAATTTATTTATTAATAATAAAAACCGTTTTGATTGGATTAAAAGTGATTTTTTTGTACAAACATTAAAGAAAGATCTTATAAATGACAGCCGTGAAATAATTAAAATACTTACAATTGGTAAAGACTGGAATCCCGAGCAAGACAGGCAGTTAAACGCGTTATATAAATTATTAGCACAAAAACACAGCAAGGAAAAAATTATAGTGTTTACGCAATTTGCTGATACAGCGTATTATCTGACAGAAGAATTAAAAAAACGCGGGTTAGAAAAAATAGAATGTGTTACAGGTGATTGTGAAAACCCAACAGCGTTCGCACATCGTTTTAGCCCCCAAAGCAATAATAAACCAGAGATTATAAAAGCAGAACAAGATTTGAGAGTTCTAATTTCAACAGATGTGCTAAGTGAAGGACAAAACCTGCAGGACGCTCACATTATTCTTAATTACGATTTGCCGTGGGCTATTATCCGCCTTATTCAAAGAGCAGGGCGTATTGATCGTATCGGACAGAAAGCGGAGCAAATTATTTGTTACTCATTTTTACCCGAAGACGGCATCGAACAAATCATTAAACTTCGTGGAAGGCTAATAACCCGAATTAGACAAAATGCCGATGTTGTTGGTTCTGATGAGACTTTCTTTGACGGCGACCCTATAAATATTCAGGACTTATATAATGAAAAAGCAGGGATACTTGATGATGAAGACGACCAGGAGGTTGATTTGGCTTCATACGCTTATCAAATTTGGAAAAATGCCTGCGATGCCGACCCATCACTAAATAAAATAATACCAGACCTGCCGAATGTCGTTTATGCCACAAAAGAAAATACCGAATCACCCGAAAAAGAAGGCGTGATTGTTTATACAAGAACTTCTGAAGACAATGATATTTTGACATGGATAGATACAAAAGGCAAAATTATTACTCAATCACAGCTTGTTATTTTAAAAACAGCGCAATGTAAACCGGATACCCCGCCAAAATATAAGATTGATACTCATCATGAACTGGTAAAAAAAGGAATTGATTTTATCCGTGAGGAAGAAAAAAACACTGGCGGATCGCTTGGCAAAAAAACAGGCGTAAAATACCGTGTTTATATGCGTCTTGACAGGTTTTGTAAAGAAAACGATGGGACATTATTTATAACAGATGAATTAAAAAAAGCAATTGATGATATATATAAATACCCGTTAAAAGAGTTTGCGCGGGACACATTGAACAGACAACTTAAAGCAGGAATTTCAGATGACGGATTGTCTTCTCTTCTAATTTCACTCAGAGAAGATGATAAATTGTGCATAAAAAATCAAGATGAACAACAAACCTGTATGATGCAAATTATTTGCTCGATGGGATTAAAAAATGAAAAGTAAATTATGATAAATATAGATAAAGTAAGACAACACCTTCAAAATTTTGAATTTAAAAACCTTTTTATTGATGATCTGGGATGGTCTAATCCTACCAACAAAAATATCTTTCCCTTTAATACAAAAGAAGGAACATTTTATAAAAAAGCGATTGCGGAATTATCAGGTGCTGTTGTGTATGAAATAACAACAGATGCTGGAGAAATTCCAGATGGAAAAATAAGGGCTTCCGTATCTAATGAAATTATAAAAATCAATTTTGAACATATTCTGATCTTTATTGATAAAGGCCGTACACAAAGTATCTGGAGATGGTTGAAAAAACAAGATAAAAAGTCATTCCCAAGAGAACATTATTTTTCAAAAGGGCAGACAGGAGATTTATTTATTTCGAAAATTTCCGGATTAATAGTTGATATCAGTGAGATAGAAAATAATATCACTATTATTGATGTAGCTAAAAAAATAAAAAACTCACTCGATATTGAACGGGTTACCAAAAAATTTTTTAGCGATTACCAACAGCAGTTTATTGTTTTTCTCAGCTTAATTGAAGGAATTGATAACGAAGCTGATAAACGCTGGTATGCTTCAGTAATATTGAACCGTTTAATGTTTATTTACTTTCTCCAGAAAAAATTATTTTTAGATGATAAAAGCGGAAACTACTTAAACGATAAACTTAATTATTCAAAAAAAGCATTTGGTGAAAATAAATTTTACAGCATTTTTTTAAATAAACTATTTTTTGAAGGTTTTGCTAAAACTGAACGCCAGCGCGATACTGAAACAAATAATATCATAGGTAAAATAAAATACCTTAATGGCGGTTTGTTCCTTGAACATAAAATTGAAAAGAAATATAAAAATATAAATATCCCTGATATTGCTTTTGAAAATCTTTTTATCTTGTTTAATAGCTATAGCTGGACATTAGATGACGCTCCGGGCGGTAAAGATGATGAAATTAACCCTGATGTTTTGGGTTATATTTTTGAGAAATATATCAATCAAAAAGCGTTTGGAGCTTATTACACACGAACAGAAATTACCGAATACCTATGTGAGCAAACCGTGTATAAGCTTATACTGGATGAAGTAAACGGACCCGCAATTAATCTTGATAATGCAAAATATATTGATGATAAAACAAAAGCATTGCTAACTTCAAAACAATTCGAAAATGTGGCTGAATTGCTGTTAAATCTTGATTCCGGCATTTGCCGCAAACTGGTTATGGGAGATCAATCCATACTATCCAACATTTCACTGCTTGATCCTGCCTGCGGTTCAGGAGCATTTTTAGTGGCCGCAATGAAGACATTAATAAATGTATATTCAGCCATTTTAGGTAAAATTGATTTTTTAAACGATAAAAAACTAATAGAATGGAAGAAGGAAATAGTAAAAAATCACCCCAGCATAAATTACTATATCAAAAAAGAAATTATTACTAATAACTTATATGGATTGGACATAATGGAGGAAGCAACTGAAATAGCCAAATTGAGGTTGTTTCTGGCATTGGTAGCCAGCGCCCAGACAGTGGAACAGCTTGAGCCTCTGCCAAATATTGATTTTAACATTATGAGCGGCAATTCGTTAATTGGTATGATGAGGGTAAACGAAAAAAACTTTGATGAACACCAGGAAGCCACCTTATTTCGAAAAAGTTATGCTGATTTACTGCGCGAAAAAAACATAGCAATTAATTTATATAAACATTTTAATGATTCACCTTTATCTTCTGGAAAATGGGATGGTTCTAATATTCAAGTGTTAAAAGATAATATTGAAAAACACCGCGCTGAAGCCTTGCCGGTGCTGGATGAAATGCTGATGGATGAGTTTAACAATCTTGGTGTTAAATACGAACAAATAACGTGGGACGATAAAAATAACAAAGAAGGTAAACCCATAAAACGCAAAGTAAACATGGACGATATAAAAACATTAGAACCTTTTCATTGGGGATATGAATTTTCAGAAATATTTGACAAGAAAGATGGTTTTGATGCCATTATTACTAATCCGCCATGGGAAGTTTTTCAGACAAATGAAAAAGAGTTTTTTCAAGAATACAATAAAGAAATTAAGAAGAAAATATTGCGAATTGAAGACTGGGAGAAAGATAAAGAAAAACTGATGCAAGATGAAGAAATAAAAAACTCATGGTTATCCTATTCGAGCCAATTTCCACACCAATGGGCATATTTTAAGAATGCGTCTCAGTACCAAAATCAAATTTCAGTAGTAAATGGTAAAGCAATAGGTAACAAACCAAACCTATACTGTTTATTTATTGAAGAATGCAAAAATCTCTTAAAACAGGGGGGTTATTGTGGTATTGTTATTCCAAGCGGTATTTATACTGACTTAGGAACAAAAAAACTTCGTGAGATGTTATTTGATGAAGCTCAAATCACCGGGCTTTTTTGCTTTGAAAATCGAAAGACAATTTTTGAAGGAGTGCATAGAAGTTTCAAATTTGTGATTCTTTCTTTTGAAAAAGGTTGTAATACAAAACAATTTCCTGCAGCCTTTATGCGGCATGAAGTAACTGAGTTAGAAAATTTCCCACAATATGGTGCAGTAACAATTTCAGTTGATTTGGTGAAACGTCTAAGCCCAGACAGTTATTCAATCATTGAGTTTAAAAATGAACAAGAAGTAAGTATTGCTGAAAAGATTTCTAAATATCCTTTAATGTGTAATGATGAAAACGGCTGGAAATTGGATTTATACGGTGAAGAAATGAATATGACCCGTTCTTCTGATAGCTTCTATACAAAACCAACTAAATTTCCGCTTTACGAAGGCGGAATGATCTGGCATTTTACCAATAAATTTTCTGAAGCCCGATACTGGATTAATGAAAAAGCTATTAGAGAGGATTTTTTAAGCAAAAGGGTAAAACGTATTGATGGGTTAACTGAACAACCAAAGGATTTAAAGAATGATTATGAAACATTTCGTTTGGCAATACGAAAAATCGCATCTAACACTAATGAAAGGACGTTAATAACAACCATAATTCCTAAGTTTGCTATTGCTGGAAATTCATTGACTGTAAATTTTCCTTATCAACACGACAAGAAGAAATATAATGAACTATATATTTCAAACAAGGAATTGTTAGTTCTAACTTCTCTATTGAATAGTTATGTTGTTGATTTTATTCTACGATCACGGGTAACTACTAATTTGAATTTATTTTTTCTATATCAGCTACCCATTCCTCGCTTAACCACAAAAGATAAATGGTTTAATCCAATTGTCGAACGGGCCGCAAAATTAATTTGCACCACTGAAGAATATGCTGAATTGTGGGAAGAAGTAATGGAAACCAAATGGACAGATAAACGCGGAGTTACTAAAGAAGATGAACGCAACAAACTCCGGGCAGAGTTGGATGGAATTATAGCTCATATTTATGGCCTTACTGAAGAAGAATTTAAGTATATACTCAGCACATTTCCTATAGTGCCGCAACAGCAAAAAGATGCTGTTCGAAACGCTTATGGGGATGTGAGGGATGGATTGATAAAATAATTATAAGGAGTAAAAAATGAATAAAGAAATTAATGAACATGTTTTCGAAATTCGCTATAAACCAAATTCGAAAATTTTAGATTATCGAGGTACATGGTCTGAGATGATATCAAAGCACATGCAACTGTCTGAATGGAGAATACTGGACAATAGGATAGACATTTACGATAAAATAAACAAAAATCATGCATTCGTTGGTTTTAGCAATTCCGGTTTTTTATGCAATGATTCACCTACAAAAAACTATTTTTATGATCAAGCTATTAAACTTTTTAGTTTTATCTCAAAGCTTGACGGGTTCGAGCCAGAGCCAATAGTGGAACGTATTGGTGTTCGTTCAAAATTCTGTACTACCTTTGAAAAAGGGTTTGAAGAATTGAAAAATAGATTTGCATCAAAATATATATGTCTTACTTCAGATATTGAAAAAGCGATAAATGCAAAATTGATAGATATTGGTGCCCCATTAAACTTCGTCGATAAACTAGGAAATTTTAATACAATGGCAGGTCCGATGGGAAAAAACCAGATCATCCAATTTTTTAGTGGAAGGAAGGAATCCGAAGTACCTGAAATTGGATTTTATTTTGATATCGATTATTTCTTAAAGCCAAATAAGCAAATAAAAGTTGCAGAAATTAACAAATCTATAAGAGATTTTTCCGAAAGTTCATGGGATAAACATGAAAAAATAAAAAATCTTATTCTGGGGGAATAATAATGGGAAAGAAAAAAATATATATACCCCAGAAACAAATAATGGGTTTGCGCAAAGAAACTGGCAGTGAATCGGTTCTACACCCTGATGCGACCCTTTCCCCCACAACTTATGATAGCCCGACTGCAATTGATGTGTTTCAGCAAGGTTCGACTAGCGCGCCAACTATTGGCGAAGAAGATACCAAACCATATGTGGAAAGTTGGGCTGGTCTTGCTGACAAACATTTTTTGAGTAAAAAATTTATTCCTTTTAATATATTACTGCTAATTTGTGGTGTTGGCTCAGTCTTTGTTTTTATCCATGATAATAATGCAGGGGTGCTGGTTGATTTTAAAGCTATTTATTGGACATTAAAAAAATGTTTTATTTTATTTTTATTCATTTGTTTAATCTGGGTAATGCTTTCAATAGTGACGTGGATCAAGAAAAAATTTAATTTACTAAAGGAATAAAACTATGGTGACGGAGTTGATTTGGACAGGAGAGGAACTTGGACAGTGGCGAGGCGAGATGGGTAGTAATGAAAAGTTAAGAAAGGCAAAAAAATGGACAAAGAATTGATTCTCAAGAATGATGTTAAAAAAATGACGGAAGCAAAAAGAAGGAACAAGGGGAAGACAATGAATAAAAGTCCGCATAGCTTAACTAAACGGAGCAATGCGCCGCTCTTTGACCGTGTCGTTTCCATTCTGGAAGAAGCGCAATCAAATGTTGTTCGTGCTGTTAATAATAGTATGGTTATTGCCTATTGGCTCATTGGACGCGAAATTGTGCAGGAAGTACAGGGTGGAGAAGATCGCGCAAAATATGGAGAAAAGGTTATCGAACAGCTTTCTTCTCAACTGAAAGAAAAATATGGGCGAGGTTTTTCAATAAGCAATCTCCGCTATTTTAGAACATTTTATACTGTCTATTCTGATAGAAAACCTGAAATTCGCCAGATCGGATCTGGCGAATTGGTTAAATCATCAAAAGGCAGGATTCTAAATGGCGTTTTAAGTGATATGTCGTTGGCAGTTGAGACTGCAAGCGATATTCGTGATTTCTCTCCAAACTTGGGATGGTCTCATTATCAGTCCATTATGACTGTTGAAAATCCAAATGAGAGGTTGTTTTATGATATAAATAAACCTATTGGTGTTTCAGATTATGAATTGACACGCGCATTACCTGACCAATTAAAATCAAATTAAAATCAAGCCTTCCAACTGTTGAAGAGATTGAGCAAGAATTAGCAGGACTTAAAGAGGGTAAAAATGAATAATTTTAAACAGGAATAAAAAATGGAAGACCAAATAAAAGAAATAATAATTATGGTTTTAAGAAAATAAATTCTTTTCGTTTAACAAACCTAGGAAAAAGAGTGCTGCTAACATTTCTGTTTCCATCTGAAATGAATTATTTAGGTTGATTCCTACTTATCTTGGTAAAGATCGAATAGTTAAGAGCGTCCGTGTTCCTCTTTCTCCTAGTAGACGAGGGATATAAATTAATTTGATTATTTGTTCTTTTTAGATGACATTCTGCTCTTAAGTTCCTCAGTAACTTGCTTGGCTTTTAACTTATTATCCTGTTTTGCTTTCTTCTGTCTGCTATCTTTGTTTTTATCTTTCTGACTTTTGTCTCCCATTGTGTTTCTCCTTTTTTAATACAGCTTAGCACAAAGCAGTTCATATAGATATAACAATCTTAATAAATCATCTTAGCCATCGTTATAGCATTTTTTGCTGCTGAGCCGGCATGGCAGTTATTAAAAAAGATGAATGTAGCTTTACTCTGCTGCGCAATTTTTTTTATTTCAGGCAAAAATTCTTCTAATTCTTCTTTAGAATAAAAATAATTATATCTTTCTTCAGATGGAGCATCAAACCAATTTTTATTTCTTCCATGAAATCTAAAATAAGCAATATCAGATGTAACTTCAGAATAGAATGGCATAAGCCCTTTAAGTTTTGGCTCATCTACTATGCAATATCCAAGCTGCAATTTTTTTAAAAGATCAAATGTTGATTCAGCAATCCATTCTTTATTTCTAAATTCTACTATAACAGGGATTTCCCTGAATTGTTCCTTGAAGAAATTTAAGTAATTAAAAGTATTATCATTTATATGAAAACTGTATGGGAATTGAGCAATTATGCATGAAAGTTTATTATCTTTTATTAATGGGTCCAGAGAATAGATGAATTTATTAAATATATCTTTATTATCTTTTATTTCCTTTTTTTCATTCCAGATATCATGAGTTAAGCCTTTGAAAGCTTTTACCACAAATTTAAAATCATCCTGCGTTTTTTTGCTCATACCATTCAAAGCTTTTTGCGATGGGAGAGTATAATATGTAAAATTAATTTCTAATGATTTGAACCCAAGCTCTTTTTCATAATAAGATAACATTTCTTCTTTTTTAATATTAGCAGGATAAATTGTTCCCCGCCAGTCTTCAAATGAAAAACCGCTTGTACCGATAAAAATCATAGTTCCTCCAGCAACCATTGAACTATTGTTTCTTAGTTGTAATATATCATATTCAAATTATGTATGCCAGAAATTTTCAAGATAAAAGTATTTATATATTGTAAATAGTTATAATTTATGATAAAAAATCTATGAAGTGTTCAGCTATCAGTTGTCAGCTATCAGTTTATAAAGCTTTCAAAGCATAAAAGTAACTATGTTAAATTAAGCTTGATAAATCAAGCAACTACAATGCAATCTATATGTAGTTGCCCAATTTATTGGGCTTAAATAAAACATTGAAATTCCAAGAAATAAATTAGGTTTCACCTTGATTCTCATATTTTTAGCTGAATGCTGAAAGCTGATGGCTGAACATTTACGAAATTTTTTGAGTATTGAAGGGGAGAATTATGTTAAGAAAATTGCAGGAATTAGAGGAAAAGTATAATGAACTCGGGAGTAAGCTGTCTTCTCATGAAATAATCAATGATCAGCAAAAGTTTAAAGAGTATAGCAAAAATTATTCTAATCTTTCAGAAATGATGGTTAAATTCGGTGAATATAAAATAGTTTTAAAACATTTGGATGAATCGGAAAAAATTTTGCAGACTGAAAGCGATAAAGAATTAATTACTATGGCAAGAAATGAAGTGGATGAGCTGGCAGTAAAAAAGAATAATTTGGAAAAAGAACTAACAGTCCTTTTGTTGCCTCGCGATCCGCGTGATGAAAAAAATACAATTGTAGAAATCAGAGCTGGTACAGGCGGGGAAGAATCAGCTCTTTTTGCAAGTGAACTTTTTCGCATGTATTCACGATATGCTGAAAATCGCAGATGGAAAATAGATGTGCTTGATTCAAATCCAACAGGATTAAGAGGATTAA
Organism: uncultured bacterium; assembly: GCA_964457585.1. Classification (GTDB taxonomy): domain Bacteria; phylum JACRDZ01; class JACRDZ01; order JACRDZ01; family JACRDZ01; genus CAYWFU01. The sequence continues at coordinate 27,327 of CAYWFU010000008.1, forward strand.
AGGAAATTATTTTTGCTATTGAAGGCAATAGAGTATATAGCCGTATGAAATATGAAAGCGGTACACACCGTGTACAGCGTGTACCAGTTACTGAAGGATCTGGAAGAGTGCATACATCCGCAGTAACAGTAGCTGTTCTTCCTGAAGCAGAAGATGTGGAAATAGAAATCGATCCAAAAGATTTAAGGATTGATGTCTTTCGCTCAGGCGGACCAGGCGGACAGAGTGTTAATACAACAGATTCAGCGGTAAGAGTTACGCATATTCCAACCGGGATAGTGATACAATGCCAGGATGAAAAATCCCAGCATAAAAATAAAGCTAAAGCAATACGTGTATTAAAAGCAAGACTATTGGAAAAAAAACAAGAAGAACAGGAACAGGCAAGAGCTAAATCGCGCAAAATGCAGGTCGGCTCTGGGGATAGAAGCGAAAAAATCCGTACTTACAATTTTCCGCAAAACAGGGTTACTGATCATCGTATCGGATTAACACTCTACAAATTGAATACCTTTATGGATGGCGTGCTTGATGAAATGATGGAAGCTTTAATAGCATATGATCAAACTGAAAAACTCAAAGAAAAAATTGCGTGATATTTTTTATGATATCAAATGAAAATTATACAATTAATAGAATTCTCAATGAGATTACTTTAATTTTTACTGAAGCTGGTATTCCTGATCCCAGAATTGATATTGAAATTATTCTGGAGAATGTTTTAGGTGTAAAAAAAATAGATTTATCCCTTAATGGTAATCGTTATTTACAGAAAAATGAATTGGATATTATTTTAGAAATTGTAAAGAAAAGAACAAAACGCATACCATTATATTATATATTAGGATATGCACCTTTTATGAATTGGGAATTTAAAGTTGATTCATCAGTACTTATCCCAAGACCGGAAACCGAACTGGTAGTTGAACGCATAGAATCATTAATTAAAAATAAAAATATTCAGTCTCCGAAAATTCTGGATATTGGAACCGGCAGCGGATGTATTGCAATTAGTCTGGCGAAAATTATACCTGATGCAAAAATTACTGCTTATGATTATTCTAATGAAGCATTAAAGATTGCAGAGGAAAATTCTTTAAAAATAGGAGTTAAGGATAAAATAAATTTTGTATTATTTGATATTATGAAAGAATTTTCATCCCTGCCGTATGCTCCGTTTGATATTATTGTATCAAATCCGCCATACATTAAGCAATCAGAGTTGGATTTTTCCCAGGGTGAAATTCAATTTGAACCAAGAGCAGCGCTGGACGGAGGCAAAGATGGTCTGGATTTTTATCGAAGAATTGCTGAATTGGTAAATAAGTATCTTTTCCCAAATGGTTATTTAGTACTTGAAATAGGATATAATCAGGCTGATGAGATCAAAGAGTTATTGAATACTTCAGCTAAAAGTATATCTGTTGAAATTTATAAAGACTATCAGGGACTGGATCGAATAATAGTCGCGAAGAAACGAGGATAATGTAATGGATAAGATTGTCATCAATGGCGGGCATAAGTTAGCTGGTATGGTTGAGATAAGCGGTTCCAAAAATGCTTCTCTGCCAATTATGGCAGGAGCTTTACTTACGGATGAAAAAGTTATTATTAAAAATGTTCCTGAAATTAGAGATGTAATTACTATGTCCCGTGTGCTTACTACTCTTGGGACAAAGCTTGAGATTAAAAATAATGAAATTGCAATTGATGCTTCTAATATTAATTGTCTTGAAGCGCCGTATGAATTAGTAAAAACCATGAGAGCATCTTTTTTAGTTTTAGGTCCTTTAGTTGCACGTTTTGGCGAAGCAATGGTTTCCATGCCTGGCGGCTGTGCTATTGGTCATAGACCTGTGGATATTCATCTTAAGGGATTGGAAGCATTAGGAGCAAAAATTGAAGTTGGACATGGATATATAAAAGCTTATTCATCAGGTACATTGCGCGGTTCTAAAATCTGGTTTGATTTTCCCAGTGTTGGAGCAACGGAAAATACAATGATGGCTGCTGCTCTGGCTAGCGGTAAAACTATAATTGAAAATGCTGCCTGTGAGCCGGAAATTGTTGATCTGGCAAATTTTCTGATTTCAATGGGCGCAAAAATTGAAGGAATGGGAACTAATACTATAGTTATTGAAGGTATGTCTGGAAAAACTTTGCATGGAACTACTCATAAAGTAATTCCAGACAGAATAGAATCTGGAACTTTTATGATTGCTGCAGCAATAACTGATGGAGATGTTTATATTAAAAATTGCCGCGAAGATCATCTTAAAGCCTTAATTACAAAATTAGAACAGGCTGGCGGGAAAATAGAAATTGAAAAAGATGGAGTAAGGGTAGGCAAAGCAAAAGAATTTAAGCCTGTTGATATAAGAACAATGCCTTATCCGGGTTTCCCAACAGATCTTCAAGCTCAGCTCATGTCACTCTTAAGTATTACTCCCGGTCATAGCATAATTACAGAAGCAGTATTCGAAAACAGATTTATTCATATTGCAGAACTTAATCGTATGGGAGCGAATATCAGGATTGAAGGCGAGCGTGCATTGATTGATGGAGTTCCCTATTTAACCGGCGCGCATGTTATGGCAAGTGATTTAAGAGCGAGCGCTGCTTTAGTTGTAGCAGGACTTGTAGCTAAAGGTGAAACGCATATACATAGAGTATATCATCTTGATCGCGGTTATGAAAAGATTGAGGATAAATTAATATCATTAGGTGCAAAAATTGAACGTAAAAAAGATGAAACTGAATAGCTGTGGAATGGTATAATTTAAATGGCAAAATTAAAAGTTACAAAATTTAATCGTAAATATGTAATGTTGGTATTTTTTTTATTTTTTTCCTTTCTTCTATTGCTAACACAGGAAAATAAACCTCCCAGAACTAATATTATTAAAAAAATCGGATTATGGATTATCTCTCCTTTTCAAAAAACAGCGGCATATACTGTTATGGGAATGAAAAAAATTTATAGAGATGCATCTGACCTGGGTAATTTAAAAGAAAAAAATATAGAATTAAAAAAGAAGCTGGATTTATATAAAAAAGAAGAAAATATCTTTCGGGAAGTAATTCTTGAAAATAAGAGATTAAGACAGTTATTAGATCTTAAGCAGCATTACTATGAATATACTCTTATACCAGCAGAAATTATAGGTAAGGACCCTACTAATTGGTTTAATACAATTTTAATAGATTGCGGATACAATGACGGGATCAGAGAGAATATGATTGTAATAACCTATAACGGAGTTGTTGGAAAAATAATCGAGGTCGCAAAAAATGTATCAAAAGTGCAATTAATTCTCGATTTGAATAGTTCTGTTGGCGCAATGATAAATCGCAGCAGAGCTGTTGGAATATTAAGGGGATTTTCAAAAGAATTTTGTGAATTGGAATATGTACAGCGTACAGAGGATGTAAAAATCGGAGATATAGTAATTACTTCAGGATTGGGCGGTGTTTTCCAAAAAGGTTTGCCGCTGGGAACAGTAAAAACGATTGAGAAAAAAAATTATGGTTTATTTCAAAAAATCATAGTAGCCCCTTTTGTAAATGTTTATAATATTGAAGAGGTAATGATAATTAAAAATATGGATACTACAAGTCGAGAATTAAGTCTTGAGGATGATAAATGAATATTTTCAAAAAATTTATATTAATAATCGGTAGTATAATAATTCAATGTACTTTTTTAAATTGGCTGGAAATACAAAATGCAAAACCGGATTTTTTACTGGTAATTGTTATTTGTGTTTCTCTATGCTGCGGGATTGAAGAAGGTATAGTTTTTGGATTTTTTGCAGGTCTTGCTGAGGATATTCTTTGTGGTGGTATTTTGGGAATGAATGCATTTATTAAAACTTTAATTGGATTTATAATTGGAATGTTCAATAAAAATTTATATAATATTAATTTTGCCGCACAGGGTTTGATTTCTTTTATAGCAACATTGCTGCAGGGCAGCATAGTATATATTTTTTTAAAAATATTTCAGTTTAATGTTTCATGGAATGGTAATTTTTTATATATTGTATTTTTATCAGCCACCTATAATATAATTTTAATTGTTCTTGTCTTCCCTAAAATAAATAAGTGGATTCGTTATCGATCAACTATATTTTAAATTTGACATACTTCTTTCTTTATGTTAAATTATTTCCCCTATGTAAATTTTATAATATTAGGAGTTTAAATCATGATCAAAGCTATGCGTAAAAATGTAAAAATTGTTATCTGGATTTTAATAGGTGCATTTGCTATTGGAACTATTTTGTTGTTTGGTATGGATTCATATATTAGAGAAGCTAATAGTACTAAGTCATTAGCTGCAACTGTAAATGATGAGGAAATTTCTCTTACTCAATATTATAATGTATACAACAGATATGCAGATTTTTATAAGCAGTTTTATAAAGATAACTATGCAATGGCTCAAAATATTTTTAATATTGAAGAAATGTCAATCAACCAATTAATTCGTGATGCTATTATGGTTCAAAAAGCTAAAGAACTTGGGATTATTGTCAGAGATGAAGAAATAATTGAAAAAATAAAAACCTATCCTGTATTTCAGACAGATGGTAAATTCGATCCTTCAAAATGGAATAATGTAGTAAAATCATATCGGATGGATTGGATTTCAATTGAAGAAAATACCCGTAAAGATTTATATGTTGATAAACTTGAAAAAATAGTAAAAAATAGTGTTAAAGTTGTTGATGATGAAATATATGATTTTTATGTTCAAAAAAATGAAAAAATAAAACTCGCTTATGTTTTGTTTGAACCCTCTGCTTTCATTGAAATAAATTCAGTAAAAAAATATTATGAGGATCATAAAGCTGAATTTATGCAGCAGCGGCAATATAACGCTCGGCATATACTTATAAAAGTTGATGCTAAAGCGAATGAAGCCGAAAAGAAAAAATCTCGGGAGAAAGCCGAAAAAATTTATAAAGAAATAAAAGAAGGTGCAAATTTTTTAAAACTTGCTCTTGAGAATTCTGATGATACCGCAACTAAAGTAAAAGGTGGAGATTTAGGTTTTTTCCCAAAAGGCAGGATGGTTAAAGAATTTGATGAAGCTATACTGAAATTAAAAGAAGGTGAGATATCCTCTCCAGTTACAACTTCTTTTGGTTATCATATAATAAAACTTGAATCCATAAAAGAAGAATATGTGAAGCCTTTTAATGAAGTGGAAAAAGAAGCCAGTTTAAGAGCTGTTTCAGATAAAGAAAAGGAGCTGGCAAAAAATAAAGCAAAAGAATTTGTATTAAAAGCAAAATCTGAAGATTTTGAAAAAGTATCCAAAAATTTTAAAGTTAAATTTGATACGACTGCGCCTTTTACTAGAAATTCCAATATACCGGGGATTGGTTATGAAAAAGATATTTCTTCAAATGCTTTTAAGTTAAAACCAAATGAAATTAGTGAACCAATTGAGGCATCTAAAGGAATATACGTATTTAAAATCATTTCAAGATCTTCGGTTGATAAGAAAAAATTTGATGAAGAATATTCTCAATTAAAAGAATCATTAGTCGAGCAAAAAAGAAGCAAAGTTTTAACAAATTATTATGAACAGTTAAAAAGTAAAGCAAAAATAAAAATTTTCATTGAAATGAAGAAAAAGTTGAAAGAATCTTTCAGTTGATTTTAAATTAATAATTTAGCTCGATAAATCGAGCAACTACGATATTATATTTGTAGTTGCCTGATTCATCAGGCTTAATTTATGGAGTAAAAATGAGCGCATATGAAAGATTTCAAAAATTAAGAACAGAATTAAAAGAATATTTCAAAGAACGAGAAGAAGTTGTTGATGGCGCTTTAACCGCACTTCTTGCCCGCCATCATATACTTCTAATTGGTCCTCCGGGTACAGCAAAAACAAATTTGGCAGAAACACTATGCAAAAGTATTGAAGGTGTTCAATATTTTTTCCATCTCTTAACTAAATTTACAACTGATAAAGATCTACTTGTGAGTGAGGTTATGGTTGAGGAAGAAATAGCGCAAAAAGGAAAATTAATTAAATTTATTAATCGTTCACAGAAAAAACTCCCTCAGGCACATATTGCCTTTCTTGATGAAATTTTCAAATGCAGTGCAGTTACACTTAACGCTCTTTTAAGATTAATTAATGAACGCAAATGCACTATAAATCCAGGTGAAGAACTTGATTCCCCTCTGATAACCATGATAGGTGCCAGTAATGAACTTCCCGGAAAAGAACATGAAGAACTTATGGCATTAAATGATCGTTTTCTTCTCCGGTACCTTGTAGATTATCTATCTATTGATGATAACGAAAGTTCCTCATTTATAAAAATGATTTCTAATGAATGCTCCATGCCTTATGCTAAAATTAGTCTTGATGAACTGAATATACTGCAGGAGGAAGCAAGTAAAGTGAATGTACCTGCAAGTATTTATAAATTAATAGGCAATATAAGAACAGATCTAAAGATGAATTATAATATTCAGCCTTCTGACAGGCGATACAAAGAATCTTTAAAAGCTATTAAAGCGTTTGCATATTTAAATATGCATACAGATGAAGTTGAATTAGGAGATCTGACAATTCTCGAACATGTATACTGGCAGTCTAAGGACCCTCAGGAAAAAGAGAATATTCAGAAAGTCATATATAAAGCTATAGGGAACAAGGATGTCAGTCGTGCTGCTGAAGTATATCAGCAAGCGCGTAAATTATATCAGGAAGCAGTATATGCTATTGAATTAGGTATTCAGAAAAATATGACAAAAGATAAGGATCGTAAAGAATTTGAAGATATCCGCAAGCGTATAAAAGAAATAGAACGTCAGATTACCGGATTAATTAAAGAACCTAAGCAACTTTTGGCAGCCTGTGAAATAAACGGCGGAAAAACAATAATTGAAAGTTATATACATCAGATAGAAGCAATGCCGGCTAAATTACATTCAAAGCAAAATGCAGCGTCATTCCGTCAGTTCTGGGGAGATAAAATTTTTGAGTAAATCTGTTTATGTTATTAACAGTACAACGGCAATTCGTAAAAAATATTCTCAGATGCATCAGACATCAAAGTTTTTAATAGAAAAAGAAAAAGAAGGGTTGCATTTTCTCCCGACAATTCCTAATCTTTTATGTGATATATTTTCAAGTTTATATATGCCATATCCATATGTTAAAAAATGGGAAGAAATTTCTTCCCATTTTTTAATAAATATGACTATAATGGAAAGTCTGCTTGTCAACGATTCCTACAAGAGAGTGAGAGATAAAACCTGCTTTAGTCCGTTTGCTTCATTATGGGCAACAGAAATGTTCGCTGAAAAATTAGTTAAATCCCTGTCCAGAAGAAAATATAAAAAAAAAATTGATAAAATTAATAGTCAGAATATAGAAAAAATTGATCTGGAAATTAAAGAAAAAGAAAAAAAGAAAAAATTTCTGCCTTTTAATTTTCCTTTTTTCCCTTCATCAGATTATAATAAAGAAAAAAAAATTGAAGTGCAGAAAAAAAATATTCAAAAATTGAAAAAGAAAATGTCTAACGTATCGCTTAGCGCAACACATGGAGTTTTAATGGAAATTGATAACATTAAAAACGTTGTTGAGATATGTCAGGGATGGGATATAGAACAAAAATTAAATAATTTAAGTTATCAGGAAAAAATGACATTAGCAGCAAAAGTAAAAAGTAATTCCCGCTTCCGCGAACTGGCTCGGATAGTTGGGCATATACGTCAGCTTGCTCTATCTTCACGATATGCCAAAATACACGATTTACCATATGAAATTTATAATGTTGTGCTTGGCGATGATTTATTGAAAATTCATCCTGTTGAAATAACATATCTTTCTCATCCGAGTTTTCAGTATGATTTTTATCAAAGACTGGCTTATAAAAAATTAATGCAGTATGAGCTTAAGGGAACTGAAACTACAGGTGAGGGTTCTATAATTGTATGCGTTGATACAAGCGGTTCTATGTCAGGGAAACCGGAAACCATGTCTAAAGCGGTATCTCTGGGATTACTTGAAATAGCCAGAGCGGATAAAAGAAATTTTATAAGTATAATATTCGGGCAAAAAAATAAGGTCAGGACTTTTATTTTTAAGCGCGATGAAGTTGAAATTTATAGACCGGATGAAGAAATGAAAGTGGTGAACTTTGCTGAAGGACTGCTTGAATTCGCAACAGGATTTATCGGCGGCGGAACAGATTTTGAAACACCTCTTAATACAGCATTTTCTTTCAGAGAAAAAGATGAAATTTATAAAGATGCAGATCTAATATTTATTACAGATGATATATGCGAAATAAGCGAAGATTTTTTAAAAAAATATCATATTTTAAAACAAAAAAAACAGTTCAGGACATATGGAATATTAATAGGTCCAAAATTTCAGGAATCGAACACAATGAAAAAATTTTGCGATGAAGTTATAAATTACCATGTATTCACTGAAGAATTGGCAACAGATATTTTTAAAAAAGTAAGCACGAACAGGCATTAATTAAGTTACAAAGTGACAAAGGCACAAAGTAAAAACAGTTCTAAAGCACAGAGTTTTTAGTTTTCTTTTAAACTTTGTACCTTATTGAATATTATATATGGAGTAGTGTGTCTCTAAAAATAGGTGTTCTCTAAATTTTGAATGCTGTAAATGTAGAAAAACTAATTATTTCAAAATTAATCTAATCCATAATAAAATTTCCAACAAAAATTCCTATAATACTATGGCATTTGCGAAATGGCTGTTTTGTCACCCTGAACTTGTTTCAGGGTCTCAAAATACCTTGATTTTATTAGATGCTGAAACAAGTTCAGTATGACATTTTGTTTAATTCTTGGCATTTCGCAAATGTCATAATACTTAAAATTCCTTGACTTTTCATATTTTCATGATTAGATATTGAGTATTCCATTTCGATTTTACTATACATTTAACACGAGGAGAGGGTGAGGTATTTATAGTTAGGCATTTTACCATTACGAAGAGATGCCACGCGATCTGGAGAAAAAGTTATAGATGAAAGGAAGGCTCCAAGAGAAACCTCAGACTAATCTGCCGGTTATTAGCGTAATCGGATTAATATAAATTAGTATATAAATATATTTAGGAGAAAAATAATGAAAACGGCAAATAATAAAATGGTTTTAACAGTAATAATACTATTCACATTTCTTTTTTGTTTTGCGTTATCATGTGGTGGTGGCGGATCGAAAAAAAACACTCAGAAAGATAATGATAATAATAATGGAAATAATAATTACAATACTACAGGGCAGAATGATGATCAATCAAACGATACAACATCCACAGACGATGACGTATATGATACTTCATCCGGAGGAAATTATGATACAACTTCTGGTGATGACGGTACATTTGATACTACTCATACTGACGATGGATTTGATACTTCCGTTATTCCTGCATATGATACTACTAAAGCATCCAGAGCCATAATAGGTTCAGATGGAGGAAAACTCTTCTCACGCGATGGAAAATTTATACTTGAATTTTCACCGGGAACATTAGACAAAAATGAAGAAATAGTGATTTTATCCAAAGATATTAATACTATGCCAAAGCAGTTTACTGCTATAAAACCTGATAATGGATATGACCTGTTCCCAAAAGAATTAAAACTCAACAAACCGGTAAAAGTTACTTTCAAGCTGTCCGAGGCTGTCAGAATAACCGACAGTTCTTTTACAATCGGCATACCATTACCGGCAATGTCCGGTGGAGATAAAATTGTCTGGTTTGAAAGCTGTCAGATAAAAGTCAAAGATCCTATCCGCCTTCCAATAATAAAAAAATTATCCAGAAAACTCAGAGAACCGGAATCATACTCCGGAGAAGTTACCGGCCAGATGCCGGACTGGGCAAATAAAAGCGGAGGTGTAGGAATCGGTGGAACTACTACTCTGGGCGGTACTAATGGAATAAACATCAGAACTTATGTTACTCCGTTTATGGGAATAGAAATGAATTTTGGTTTTAATTTAGCAAATGTGCCTCCTGATCCTGATGAAGATATTAGCGGAACAATTGAAATCATTCCCGCTGCCACTTTCAATCAGGGAATTTATGGAATATATAAACTTGCATACTGGCAAAGAGGTTCAATATCTGGAATTTTGGGCTTCGATTATAGTGCATTATCTACAATCAATGATCTTCCGGATAATAGTTCAGATGCATCACAAATTGATATTTCAATTAAATTGGGATTACCGGGAGAATATTTCCCGACACAATATTTGTCTCTATATGCAAATGCAGGAATTGCAATAGATTTTATAAGTCAGGATGACTTTTTTAGTGACGGAGTTTTCAGAACAGGCCCAAATGCAGAAGCTCCTATTGTTATGACTGGAAATTCTGAAATTAATAATTCCTCAGGGGCGAACATCTCTTTATCTGGAAACTTATGGGGATCCGCAGGATTTACAGTATGGTTCAACCGAAAAAATCCGCAAAAAAGCGAACCGAAAGGATTATTCAATTTAGATCCTAACAGGCTCTATGTTGCAGTTGCAAATGCGAACGGAGTATTGATCCATGATATTTTAACAGGAGAAGTCGCTCTTAATATATTTTCCCCATACTCATATATGTATGGTGCGCTTTTTATGCATCTGCCGGAATATACAAATAATTTTGGAAAAACCAGTTCGGACTGTTTCATTGGATATGGACAAATTGGTTCTAATACGAGTTTCTGGTATGATACCTCTTTTGGTATGATAGTAGGATCATTTGGTTATTGGATATCCGATGCATGGCTGCCTTCTTATAAAACCTCTTCTTATGACATGAACTATGGGATAGTCACACACTCAAACTCTGGCGGTGGTAATGTATCCTGGTATAAATATAATACAACCGCTGCTTACTGGGAAAAGCGCACATCTCTGTATTCATCCTGGTACTCCAGTGATAAAATTAATACAGCTGTAAGCGCGCAGGAAGGATTTGATAGTTTTGCGCTTGTTTTAACTCAGGGAGATCTTTATGCACAGCCACCCGTACCGGGAGAATTATGGTATGGAAATATTAATAGCCAGAAGGGAACTAAAGTCGGCTCTGTAGGAAATTCTTCCCGAAGATTAAGATGTGTTAACGGGTTGTGTTTTGTTACTAATTACGCATCAAACACTCTTAGTGTCATCAAATGGCCAAACAGTTCACAAAAACCTGATATATTGTATAATGTTCCTGTAGGAAACGGTCCGGTGGGAATACATCTCGGAATAGACAAAGACAGTACAATACATATTTTAACAACTGGATTTAATGATAATACTTACACAATAACTCAAGTTGAACCTGATGGGACATTGAAATCAAATAAAACCACAACATTGACAAACTGTAATAATCCTGGACATGCGTCATTTATAACAAAAAACAAGATACTTATAACAAGTTATACTGACAGTATATATGTAATTGTCACAAGACCAAAGGAATAGAAAATCAACCATAAGTCTTGATGGTCTGCGTATTGACTGGCGTAATGGAGCAAAGGGTCTTGGGGTAATGGCAGTAACTTAAGGAGTTTTTTGATGATTTTGTGTTTTTTGGTTTTTGTAGTTGCTTGATTTATCAAGCTTTTTTTACGTTCGATAAATCGAACAACTACAATTTTCTCCTTAAGTTACTGCCATTGGTCTTGGGGGGGACAATACTTTTTTTAAACAACATGTTTTACAAATTCTATTTCATCCTCTTTCGTTTTTATTTTTCCATCCAGTCTTGCATAGATAACTTCATTTAATATTTCTTTAAATTTTGAAGAAGGTTTTATCCCTATAGCAATTAAATCATCACCGGTAATAAAAGTTTTTTCTTTCTGATAATGTGTTAGGAATAGCGATATATTTTTTCTTATATAATTATTTTTTGTCCCTGCCATTATAAAAAGAATTACTTCAGGCGGTAGAGAATTAAGAAATTTATATACAATACCTGGAGTTAAATTTCTTGAACTTTTTAATCTTTTTAATATAGAAAAGAAATTTGATTGTGCTTTACAAATAATTTCTATATGTTTACGATTAAATTTAAATTTATCCATAATTTCGCTGACTTCTTTTTCGTTTAATTGAACAATTATTGCTATCAAATACAATATCCAATACTCAACCTGTTTTTGCAAAAATAATAATCGGTACCAATTGCAAACTTCAAAAATATTATTAAAAAGAGTTTCAATTCTAGATGTGAATTTTAGTTTTGGATGTATAAGTGTAAGAATATCCAGCTCATCCATTCTGCGAACAGCATTAACAGGTTTTTCTTCGCTTAAAATTAGAATAAGTTCATCTCTTACCCGCTGATTAGCGATTTTATCAAACACGCCAAGTTTTAATGCATTATCAATAAAATGCTTTGTTTGTTTATCTATTTTAAAATGCAGTCTTTGCTCAAATCTTATTGCGCGGAATATTCGGGTTGGATCATCAATGAAACTAAGATTATAAAGGACACGGACTATCCCTTTTTTGATATCTCCCATTCCGCCAAAAAAATCAACCAAATTCCCAAAACCATCTGGATTAAGCTTAATAGCCAATGCATTTATAGTAAAATCCCTGCGATATAGATCATATTTTATTGAACTTGCCTCTACTTTAGGCAATGCAGTTGGATATTCATAAAATTCTGTGCGGGCTGTAGCAACATCAATTCTGAATCCGTCCGGAAGAATTATTACTGCTGTTCCGAATTTATAATGGCTTTTTATTATACCGTTATATTCTTCTTTTAATTTTTCAGCAAAATGAATACCGCTTCCTTCAATTACAATATCAATATCCAGATTCTTGGTTCCCATTAGAAGATCGCGCACAAATCCACCAACTACATAAGCAGAATAACCCAATGATTTAGCTATATAACCGCTTTTTTCAAGAATTTCAAGAATTTTGTGGGTTAAACGGGATTTTAAATATACTGCCAGGTTTTTTTTCTCTTCTTTTTTTTGAATATTATAATATGTATTATTTTTTTTTTGTTTTTCAGTATGTAAAATTTGCAATATATCAGTACGCGTTACGATTCCAACTAATTTGTTATTTTTATCAATTATAGGCAAACGTCCGATATTATGAGTAAGTATTAAATTATGAATTGTTGAAAAAGGTGTTTCCGGTGCAGCAGTTATCACATTATGCGACATGTAGCTTGAAATTGGAGTATTGCCCAACCCATGAAGAAAAGCTCTTTCAACATCCTGTCGTGTTATAATTCCCACAACTTTGTCTTTTTCAACTACAGGAAAACCAGTATGATTGAATCGCAGCATCATCTTTTTTGTATCTTCTATACTTGTATCTTCTTTAAGAGATATTACTGGACTGGACATAATATCGCAGGCTTTTGCTTCTTTCTCAATATTAAGCGTTAGCAAATTCAATAGTTTTTCGATTATTTCATCGATTTCAGCATTTTTTATACTTGCTGAAGCAGCGGTAGGATGTCCTCCGCCTCCAAATTCCTGCGCAATTTCACCAACATTTACTTCTTCTCTCTTGCTGCGAGCTACAAGATAAACCTTGTCTCCCATTTTTACTATACAAAAAAGTACTTCAAGATTACCCAGATCTCTGATTTTATGAGTAAGAATTGCTAAATCACCAATATATTTTTCTCTGTCAGCTCTGGTAATTACAATTTTAATATTATTGATATTGTATTCACGCGAAGATATAACAAGCTCATTTAATAAGGAAATTTGCTCATGAGTCAGATCCCGATTGATGAATTGAGAAATTATATTCAGATTTGCACCCTGTTCCAATAAATAAGATGCAGCAATTAAATCATCAGGTTTGGTAGATGTAAAAGTCAGCGAACCGGTATCTTCATAAATACCCAGCGCAAAAATAGTTGCTTCCTGCGGAGTTATTGATATATTTTTTTCTCTGATTTTTTGTATTAATATTGTAGTGGAAGCGCCGCATTCCTTATAGATTTCCAGTTCGCCTTTAAGTCCATTAAGACTTTTTGGATGATGATCATATATATATATTGTTATAGATTGTGAAGGAAGTATTTTTGATAAATCTCCTAACCGCTCTTTGTATTGATTATCAACAAGTATTAAAATTTTAATTTTTTTGTAATCATCAGATTTTAAATCGTAAAACTTTTTTTTAATTTCAGGATAAATTTTTAAAAACTCCAGAACATTGCTTTCTAAAGTATTTGGCAGGATACATTTAGCATCCGGATATAATTTGCCTGCAGCTAATATGCATGCCAGACCATCAAAATCCATATTTTGATGAGATGTAATTATTTCCATATTTTATCCAATGTTTTAAATATAATATTATTTCATAAAAAAGGATTTTCTTTTCTTTCTTTTCCAATAGTAGTAAATTCCCCATGTCCCGGATAGACTTTACAATCATCGGATAAAATCAAGAATTTATTTTTAATAGATAAAATTATATCTTTATATGATCCTCCGGGGAGATCTGTCCTGCCTATAGATTGAGCAAATAAAGTATCCCCTGAAAAAAGATGTTTATTATCTAACAAAAAACTTATACTTCCTTGTGAATGCCCCGGAGTATGTAATACTTTTAATCTTATTTTACCAATATCTATTATATCACTTTCATTTATAAGCTGATCTGCCATAAATGAAATAATTGTTGCTTCATAATAAGAAGATAAATTTTTTATCGGATCCCTCAGCATAGCATTGTCGTAAGGATGAATAAGTATTTTTGACTGCGGAAAATGCTTTTTTAATAAATTATTTCCTGCAATATGATCAGCATGCCCATGTGTATTTATAATATACTTTACAATAAATTTTTCTTTTTTGATAAAATCTATTAACTCATCTAAAGTTCTGCTTCCCGGATCAATTATAGCTGATTCGAATGTATCATTGCATGTAACTATATAACAATTAGTAGCCAATGCTCCTAAAGTAAAAGAATTAATTAAATATTTATCCATTACTCCAGATTCTCCTTATATTATATTATAGTTTATCAGATTAAATTAGAATTGACAATTATCTTTATTTGAAATATATTTTTTATGGAGAGATGGCCGAGTTGGCTCATGGCGATAGACTCGAAATCTATTGTACGCGAAAGTGTACCGAGGGTTCAAATCCCTCTCTCTCCGCCAAATATCAATGGCACTATAAATTGTTGATTGAGCATTGAGCATTGACAATTGAGCATTAAGAGCTGAAATAATACTATATAAAAACAATAGGTAAAAGAATGTTTTAATGCTCAATGCTCAATTGTCAATGCTCAATTTTCAACTTTATAGCATAATTAGTGTCAATAGCATTGTTTGCCAGATCACCTATCTGATATATCCCACTGCTTTTAACATTTAACATTTTATTCTTGACCTTTTTGTATAAAAGATTAAAATATGGTTGATAGTATTGGGGTAAATTAGTAATTAATATTCCTTCTGTTAAACTAAAAGGTAGAAAATAATGACCAATAGAAGTAAACTGACAAAAGAAGATATTGTAAAAATTATTCATGAGAATAAAGAAATATTAGAAAAATATAAAATAAAAGAAATAAATCTTTTTGGCTCATTTGTTCGTGGGCAAGAGAATGAAAATAGTGATATGAATTTTTTAGTTGAATTTAAAACACCTATTACTATTTTTAAACCTTTTAATTTAATGAATGAATTGGGGAAAATTTTTATGAGAAAAGTTGAAGTTGTCTCATTTAAAGCACTTAAACCATTAATTAAAGAAAATATATTAAAAGAGGCCATGTGCATTGAGAAACTATAAATTTTTTATAGAAGATATAAAACAAGCAATACAAAAGATTACAAAAATATTTCGGGATTGATTTAGAAGAAATATGGGAAACCATCAAAGATGATATTCCTCAATTAGGATTACATATTAGTTCTATGGATATATGTCAAGACACAGATGAAAACAAAAATGAATGAGTAATATAAAGTTATTTTAAGGAAGTACTATAGATGGAGACTTTAAAACATGAAATTCTTAATGCTATTTCAAAATTACCAGAATCAGCAAATATCGACGATATAATGTATGAACTCTATGTATAAGAAAGGTAAAGAAGCAGCAGAACATGAGGATACTTACTATATCTATAGAAAATTTAAAGAGAGAGATTCAATCGTGGTAAAATGGACAATGCCAGCTAAAACAGTTATTCAGCTAATTTCCAAATTTGCTGAATAGTTACAAAAAAGTCCTGGGAAAATATTTAAATTTGATAAAATATTTTTTGGAGAAAGACTGGAAAAGTTAAATGAACTAACTCATGGATATATACTTTTTTACGGAAAAAACAGGACTAAAATAAACATATAAAAAAGAAAATAAATAAATTTATTTAAAAATTACTATACAATAATATAAGAATTAATTTGAATTTTGATTTTATTATACTTCATTGCTCTATTTTTTAGCTTGATATAGAAAGTCAAATTATGAATTCATTTATTTGTCCTAATTGCAATAAAGAAAATTCAATAAGTGGTGAAGAATTTTTCTGTCAAAACGAAAATTGTACATATAAATTTAAAGTCTTTAACAAAAAAGATGATGCTGAAAAATTTAAAACCTATCAGCCAAGCACCAAACCAAAACAGATTAATTTTTATAATGATAAATATATTGTATCTTATTGCTATGAACCAATTGAACCTTTTAAAGTTGAGAGATTATCGGATGTTATAGATGAAGATACGATAAAAATGCTGCTAAGAGGATTTGCCTTTCGTTCAAAACTATCACTTGTTATACTTGAAAAAAGTAAGGAATTAATAGAGGGAAAAGAATTTACAAGAATCGAAACTGACGTAGAGTTTAGTGATTTCTGTGAATTTATAAGAAATACCTATTTTAAAATAGAAAATAGGGAGAAAAAGGGAGAAAATAGATGTAAAGATTCTGTTTATCGGATTGCTAAAGAACTTTTTGATAATCAAGAGGGTGGAATCTATCAGAAATATTGCTGGGTAGGACTTAAAAAGAATTTTCTTCCTTTGTCCATAAATAATAAAAATATAGGAATGCTTGTTTGCAGTGATATAAGACTGGATAATGAAGAGGAAAAAGACAAATTCCGTAATAAGATAAATCAAATATCGGAAAATTTATCTGAAGAAGAAAAGAGTGAATTAAAGAAAAAAGCACATAAGTTATTATCTGATTCGGTTGCTCATGATGAAATTGGAAAGCGCCTGGATGAAATTAGAAACTTAAAAAAAGTATTTGAAAAAATCGGTGAGGACAATTACATTGCAAGAAGGCAAGTGTATGAGCGCCATTTTCTTGACGAACTTGATGCATTATTCAGTGTACCTGCAGGCATAGACTACACAAGGGAGCTTTTTGAAGAAAAATTAAAAATTACTATCAAACGTATAAATGAATTCAGCGGGTTTGAAATCGGTATCTTTTTGACAAACGAAATAAATACTGATAAATTTCAAACAATAACTTATCATAGTACTGGCGGGGATAAGGTTAATATTTCTGTAGAGAACGACACAATTGTATCAGCATTGTTTGAAAAAATGGATAATATTTTTTTATCTGACAAGCATGATGACCTGAAATTTAAAAAATTCAAAGAGATTTTAAAACCTATCGAAATTAAATTTATCAGCATCTGCCCTTTCAACCTGATAGGAGATAAAGAGGGACTTTTATTATTGATCAATAGAACCAAAAAATTTGATCATAATATTACATATATCGAGGAATTTATTAATGGATTATTAAGAGATTTTGTGAACCATCTCCGTATCTTTTATACATCTGAGGAGAGAAAAGACCATTTAGCTATTACTTTTCATACTATGAATCAATCTATGGAAACTCTAATAGCTAAAGCAACATATTTGTATACGAATTTACAAAATAAGAATGAAGTAAAAGAAGAAGATATAATAACCATTAAAGATGTTTCAAAAAAAATTGAAGCAGATGTTGAGGCAATGGAGAGAAGAGTAAAAGTATTTTATTATTTTACAGCTATTGGAACAGATGCAGAGGAATATAGATTTGATAAACCGTTTCCGCTTGTCAAACTCATTGAAGATTGTAAAGATAGATACATTCATTATGCTCATGCAAGGGAAATTGATATAGAAATCAAAAAAGATGATTATATACCCCATGTATTCTGGGATAAGGATAAGATTGATATTGCAATATCAAATGTAATTCATAATGCAATTAAGTTTTCAGACAAAAACAAAAATATTACGATTTGGTTAAGCCGTAAAGGGGAAATTATATATATTAGTATAAATAATTTTGGTTTTGGCATAGCGCTTGAAGATAAGGATAGAATTTTCAATGCCTTTAAGCGATCTAAAATAAAAGACACAAGAAGACCCATTCCATGGACAGGTCTTGGTTTGTCAATTGCTAAACGGTTTATTGAAAAACATGGTGGTACAATACGTGTTATGAGCAAAAAGGATGGTAGAGAGCACTCAATTTCTGATGCTGATTTTCCAGATTACTGGAAAGGCTTTAATACGGATTTTACTATCTCTATTCCAATAAATCCAAAATGAGAGGAATAAAAAATGAAAAAGAAAGAAATTTTATATATTGAGGATGAACCATATAGTATGGAATATCGTATAAAAATGTTAAAAGATAAAGGTTATAATGTGGAAATAGCTGAAGAGGTTGATTCGGCTTTGAAAAAGTTGAAGCAAAAATATGATTTAATACTTCTTGATATAATGATGCCTTCAGGAAATCTTCCTGAAAACGAAGTTAAAGGAGGATATGAAACTGGAGTTGCTCTTATTAAGAAGATAAAAGAGAGTACTAATAAAAATACTCCAATACTTGTTATTACTGCAAATCCATCATCTCAGCTAAGGACAAAAATCGAAAAAATAGGTGTTGCTTCCTATTTAACAAAACCCTTGCATCAAATAGAATTCGAAGAAGAGATTGAAAGAATTCTCGGAGAAAATAGTAATGAATGAAATAAGCTATGAAAATGTTAATTATTTCTTTAAACAATGGAACCCATTTGAAGAAAATCAGATAAAAAAACTATTTTTTGGTGTTGCAAAAATATTTAATGCTGAAGCTGTTTTATTAATAAACAATGAAGAAGATAAAAAATTATTTAAGGTAAAGATTATTTCTAGTAATATAGATAAAATTACTAATGAAATTATTCTGCCAGGCTCAGAACCATTCATCAATCAGCTTTTTGGAAAAAATGATGTTGATTCATTTGAATATAACCTTGATGAAAATAGCCCCTTTTTTTATAATCAAGGTATTAAAACACTGCTTGCAGGACGTATGAGAATATCTGACAAATATAAATCGATTATGCTAATATGCTCAGAAAAAATTGAGCCATATGAGGTAGAAGAAGGGGACTATCTATTTAAATATGGAAACAAATCAAAAGAAGCGTTCCGCTATTTAACTAAAGAGATATCAAAGAGACTTAGTCTTGTATGTTCTTTTAATAATGAAAATATATCGCAATGGAAAGAGACTATAAAGCAGTTTGACGATATTGATAATCTACTAAAGATAGCTGATTATATAATAAAAATAGAAAAGATTGATGCTGCAATAGACATTCTTGTGGAAATTATTAATAGAGTAAAAAAAGACCATAATAAGATTACAGAATATTTAAAAGAGATAGAAAAAAAATACAAAAAAATAATTAATACTTTTCAAAAATTTATTAATAATAATTTTTCTAAACTACAAACTGAAGAAAAAGAGGGTGATAATCTTTATTATAAACTTCAAATATCATCCGTATTTCTTCGTTCATTCTTTTTACACCTTTTGATAAAAAATTTTTTAGAAAATGATAAAAAAACAAAAGATATTTTTCCTTCTGAAAAATTAAATCTTCTGAGGCATCTTGGAACAGCAATCATATTCTACTTAAATCAATGTAATTTGCAGGAAAGACCGATAGCATTTAAAAAAAGGGAACTTGACCTCTCTGGGTTTACTATCTCTATTTGTCATTTAATAGGAGAATATGCACATGAGGTTGCAGGAATTGAGCGGTTTTTTGATATTGAAGGACATTTGAGAAAATTTGTAGCTTCTCAGACCGTTCTATATTCTCTTAAAAATAGATACAGAGATCATATATTTCATATGATAGACATATGTTTTTTAGGACTCTTTTTGTTAAATAGTAAAATCGGGAATAGAACGTTAATAGATAATATGACAGGGGAAAAACTGAAAAAAAATGCAATTCTTAAAAATTGGTTTATTGCTTCTCTTCTTCACGATCTCGGTTATGTCCTTAATATTTACAATTATATTCATGCAGAATCATCGTATATCGAATCACCAGAAATTAATGAATTAAGGGATAGCATAAAGAAGGCTACTGAAAAAGCAATAGATAGTAACGATTTTAGAGGATTTAACAAAAGAGCATTAGATAAGCTGCAAGAAATCGGTGTTAAAATAACAAAGGTTGATAAACTCAGTCATGGTGTAGTCAGTGCTCTTCATATACTTAATATCATAGAAACAAGTTTGCCAGAAAAAGAAGAATATCAAAAAAAAGAATTGATTAATTATTATCTTCCGGCAATATCTGCCATAACAAAACACGACATGGAAAGTGAAGATATTAGCTTAAAAAAAGAACCTGTTGGTTTTCTCCTCTGCATATGTGATGAACTTCAGGATTGGGAACGTCCAAGTCTTGATATATTGCCATTTAAAGAGAAAATTGCAGCGGCTATTAGATTTGGGACATCCTTTAGAATTGAAAGTAGTTCAATGTTGGATATTATTTACCTTAAGCTCAAAAATAGGATAAAACCATATAGTCAAAGGATAGAATTAACAGATAAAAATAAGTTTCACTTTATATTAGATTATTCAGGTGCAGTTAATGAAAAAGATTTTAATCCGTTCTATTCATGGTTACTAAAGTCTTTTAAACTTCAGAGATTGAATCAGGAAGACATATTGGATATCGAGATTGAGTTTATTACAGGTTTTAATAAACCTTTACCAGAATTTGATAGATTAATTTTAAAAAGACATAAGGAAAAGGAGTGGGCATTTGAAGATTGGATAAATATAATTAAAAAAAATAAAAAAGCCTATGAACTTGATGGAGATAAAGAAAGATTGGTAATACGGCTTGTGGATCTTTGGAAAGGTACCCCAATAAAGAAAGACCCAATAGAATTTCTTGACAAAATAACTAAGGTCATAATTGAAGAAGATGGCGAAGGTTAATATTTTTTTGAAATAGAATCTATTTTTTGGAAATGAATGAAGATATTTTAACCGATAGCTATGAATTCATGAAAAAATATAATCTTTTGCCAAATGATTCTTTAATTCTATCAACTTGTAAATATTATGGAATAAATCATTTAGCTTCCTATAATTCTGATTTTAAAAAAGCTTGTAATGATGAAAATATATTTTTAATAAATTCTATTTTGGAATTGAATAAAATTTAATTAAGCAGTTTTATTTTTAATAACATCTAAAATGCGATCTGTTTATAACTATTTATTAAGGAATGTTTATGATAGGAATTGAACTTTTTTCAGGTGCAGGAGGAATGTCATTAGGAGCAATGCTAGCAGGCATTGATACCAAATTAGCAGTTGAAATTAATCATTATGCTGCAAATACTTTTATATCAAACATTAAAAATCCAACATTAGTAATAGACGATATTCGAAATATTAAAGAATTTAATATCAAAAAAAAAGAATCAAAAATTTTATTTGGTGGACCTCCATGCCAAGGATTTTCAAGTTCTAATCAAAAAACTAGAACTGTTGAAAATCAAAAAAATTGGTTATTTAAAGAATTCATTCGATGTGCTAAATTAATTATGCCTGATTGGATTGTAATAGAAAATGTCAGAGGTTTAGTTGAGATGCAAAAAGGTTTTTTTCTTGAAGAAATATTTGAAGATTTAAATAAATTAGGGTATACAATCAATTGTAAAGTTTTAAATGCAGCGGATTATGGAGTTCCTCAAAAGAGGGAAAGGGTTTTTATAATCGGTTCCCTTCATGGGATTGCTTTCAGTTTTCCTTCTCCATTAAATGGTGGATATATTTCTGTTAAAGATGCTATTTATGATTTACCTGAATTATCAAATGGATGCCTTGAATATAAAATGAATTATCGCTTTTCGCCAATTTCTAATTATAGTAAAAAAATGCGCGGGAAGAAAAAAAAATCTATTAATAATTATGTTACTAAGAATTCTGATCTTGTTGTCAAAAGATACACACATATACCGCAAGGAGGAAACTGGCAGAATATTCCTGAAAAATTAATGTCAAATTATAAAGATCATACAAGGTGTCATCATGGTATTTACAGGCGATTATCTGAAAATGAACCATCTGTTGTTATTGGAAATTACAGAAAGAATATGCTCATTCATCCAACACAAAACAGAGGTCTTTCTGTAAGAGAAGCTGCAAGGCTTCAATCTTTCCCTGATTGGTTTGAATTTAAAGGTACACCAACAAGTCAGCAGCAGCAGGTAGGCGATGCAGTACCGCCGCTATTAGCACAAGCAGTATTCACTAGAATAATAGAGATGAGCTGATATGAAACTAAAAAATGGAACCATAGAAGACTGGCTTAAAAATCCACCTAAAAATGCATTTCACTTAGGTAAACGAATAGATTACTATTCATTATATATAGCTTTGAAAACCTATTTAGAAAATAATGTACATAAACAAGTAAATTATGGTGCAAACCTTAAAGATCCGGATATTTTAATAAATGACCATGGGATTGATCATGTTAATACTGTAATTGAAAAAGCTTCTGAACTAATATCTTGCAATGAATGCAAATTAACAGCATTTGAAATTTATATACTTTTATTGTGTATTCAATTGCATGATGTTGGGAATATTTTTGGCAGGTATAATCATGAATTAAATATAGAAAAAATTATGTCAGAAGCAAAAAAATTATGTGGCAGAGATGTTGTTGAGATGATCACGATAAAAAAAATTGCACAGGCACATGGTGGAGAGATAAGAGGAGTTACAGATAAAAAAGATACAATTAGTGTTTTAAGAGAAAAAGAAGCATTACTCGATGGTGAAATTCACAAGCAGGCAATTGCAGGCATACTAAGATTTGCAGATGAACTATCGGATGATAAAAGAAGGGCTTTTGCGACATTGTTAAAAGAAAATAAAATTCCCAAAAAAAGTGAAGTTTTTCATGCATATGCATCATGTTTAGATGCAGCAGTAATAAAACATAATGAAAAAGCTATTGAATTAAATTTTAAAATACCAAAAGAATTTGCTATAAGATCTTTTGGCAAAATGGATACAGATATCCTTTTATTAGATGAGATTTATAATAGATCTGTTAAGATGCATTTAGAACGAATCTATTGCATGAGATTTCTAAAAAGAATAATTAATATTGAAAAAATTACAGTTTTAATTAAATTTTATGACAAATATTTAGATGATATAATACCAATAAGTTTTGAATTATGTGAGTCAGGTTATCCTAAGGTAAATAGTGAAATTTATGATCTATGTCCATCACTACATGATCGTAGTGGAAATAAAATTACTGGTGAATATATAAAAAACAAAATAGGTGCTTAAAATGAATTTTGAATTAAAAAGTCCATTCGAATATACGTCGCCTGAAGCTATTCCAGCAAAAGACCTCATCGATTTATTTGTTCCTGTTTTTGGTGAATATTACAATGTCCCAAATGCAGGACATACATTTATTAATGGACCAAGAGGTTGTGGAAAAAGTATGATGTTCAGATATATGTGCCCTGACTGTCAAAGCATTGTTCAAGAGAAAAAAATCAGTGAATTAGATTATTTTGCCATTCATATCCCAATTAAAGAAGGACAATTAACAAAGACCGATTTTTATTTGCTCACCAATAAACATGGTGAAGCACTTCTTAGTGAACATTTTATGATAGTAAATTTTACAATAAAGATTTTAGAAAAATTAGGGGATACTTCATTTGATGATTCAGAGGTAAACATAAATACATTAAAAAATTTTTATAATAATTCTTTTCAAAAACTATTAAATTATGCAAGATGGGATAAAGCTACTCCACTATCTCCAGAATCAAATAATATCAAATCAATTTTTTATCACATGAAAGAAATATGCTCAGAAATACATAAAGAATTTACGCAGAACTTTATATATAAAATTGCAGGTGCTACAGATCAATTACCTTATAATGGTGCAATCTGCCTATTTTCAGATTTTTTATTACCTATTTTAACTAAAATAAAAGAGCTACCTTTTATGCCTAAGCGTCCGATTTATTTATTGATAGATGATGCGGATAACCTTAATGAAATTCAAACAAAGATTCTTAATGCATGGGTATCTATGCGTACATCAAAAGATGTTAGTTTTAAAATATCAACACAGCTAAATTATAAAACTTATAGGACAATTAATAATTCAAGAATTGACACTCCGCATGATTATTCTGAGATCAACATTTCAGATATTTATACTACAAAGCAAACTATATATAAAGATCGAGTTAAGGAGGCTGTTGAAAGAAGGTTGAAAAAGTTTGGCTATAAAGATGTCAGTGCAGAAGAATTTTTTCCGGTGGATAAAGCTCAAGAAATAAAAATCAAAACATTATTTAATGAATATCAAAATAAATTTGAAGGGAAAAAGGGATATGATTATGCATATCGCTATGCTAGACCGGATTTTATGAAATCTTTAAAAGGGAACTTAAACACCTTTAGTTATGCTGGTTTTGATAGCTTAGTAACCATATCATCAGGAATTATAAGAAATTTTATTGAGTTTGCAAATCGTATGTGTGCCAGCCAAATGGCAAATCCTGATAAAAAAGATTTAAAGTATGTAGAACCCAAAATTCAAGACGATGAAATTAAAGAATATTCAAACTGGTTTTTCGATGAAAATTTTTCAAGGTTAAGAGAGGATGCTGCTAATACAACTGATGAAATTAATGATTTTGATAAACTCCGAAATTTGATTGAAGCACTTGGGCAAACCTTTCACTTAATTCTTTTTTCAGATGCTACTGAAAGAAGAGTGTTTTCTTTTGCTCTGCAAAATGATCCTGATGCTGAACTAAGAAGAATTTTAAATTTAGGTGTACAATATGGTTACTTTCAGAAATCACTTATTGGAAATAAAATGGGAACAGGTAAAGCTAAACTTTATATTTTAAATAGATTATTGGCACCGTATTTTAAATTAGATCCAACAAGTTTTGCAGGATATAAATTTGTTACTTGTGACGTTTTAAAAGAAGCTTTATATAAACCAAAGACACTTATTGGAAGAATAAAGAACAATGGGATTGATACTGTTTTCGATAATTCTCAACTTTCGCTGTTCAAGGATGAATAATGATTAAACTCAAACAGATTAAGGAAAATATAAAAGATAAAATTGATGTTTTTATTTGCTCATCAAGCTTTGAAGATCGTTGTTTTTCCATACCTAGCGAAGCAGTAAAGCTAGACATAACTTCTAAGTTAATCTTTTATGTAAAAGACTTAGATAATAAAATAGTTCAAAATGCCGATAAACTTGTCTCTATTCTCGGAAATGATTCACAAAAAATTGATCTGCAAATAAATGATCCAGCCCAATCATTTAATAATATGAACATTGCTTTGAATAAAATATTTTCAAAAGAGAAATCACAATCTTATTTGCTGGATATAACAACTTTTACTCATGAAGGCTTATTAATGATCTTCAAGCTGCTTCAGCTCAAATTGAAAAAAAATGATAAATTAGTTTTATGTTATAACGGAGCAAAAGAATATTCATATAATGAGACTGATCCTAAAAAAAAATGGCTTTCAAAGGGAATTCATACAATTAGATCGATAGTTGGATATCCAGGGCTATTAGATCCATCTAAAAAAAATCACCTGGTTGTCTTATTTGGTTTTGAAGAAGAACGGACAAAACAATTAATTGATATTTTTGAGTATGATTTAGTATCTCTTGCTTTTGGCAGTAAAAATGCTTCAATAAATGAAAATCATCAGCAATTAAATGAATCTCGCCATGAAGAATTATTTAAATTTTATAAAAATGCAGAAAAATTTGAAATTTCTTTAGTTGATGCTATACAAACGAAAATACAGATTCTTTCATATATCAAAAAATTTCCTGACTATAATACAGTAATAGCACCAATGAACAATAAAATTTCATCTATTGGTACAGCTTTAGCATCTATTGAAAATCCCGAGATTCAATTATGTTATGTAACTGCTAATCAATACAATTTTGAAGCTTATTCACAACCAAATGATGATTGCTACTTGTTTGAAATAAAATTTTAAGAAAAATTTATTGAATTTTTGATGCTAATTTTAAAAGAGTCTTTTTTGCTTTATCTTTCCGCAATTGACATTCCCAAACTGTATAGATATTCCAACCAAGTTTTTTGAGCTCTTTATTATGGAGTTTATCTTTATTAATATTGTTTTGAATTTTTGGGATCCAATATTCTTGCCTCGTTTTTGGAATTACAAAATATTTGCATCCTTTGTGTCCATGCCAAAAACAGCCATGGACAAAAATAACTGTTTTATATTTTTTTAAAACAATATCTGGCTTACCCGGAAGGGACTTAATATACAGGCGAAACCTATAACCAAAGTCGTGCAAAAATTTTCTAACTCTTATTTCAGGTTTAGTATTTTTTGCTCTAATCCGGCTCATATTGTAACTTCTAATCTTAAGACTATGCATATCTGTCATATTTTATATAATTTTATATTCCATTAATTAAATTTGATTCAATTCCAGAATAGAACTTATTAAAGAAATATTTTCATCTTTACATGGTTTTTTAAAATCAGAATCATAAGAAGCTAAATGATTTATTCCGTAATATTTGCATGTTGATAATATTAAAGAATCATTTGGCAAAAGATTATATTTTTTCATGAATTCATAGCTATCGGTTAAAATATCTTCATTCATTTCCAATATCTTAAAATTTTCTATCAATTCTATAGGTTCATATTGATATAATGTTTCATTAATTATATTTGAGCTTTTCAAGGTTAAAGGTGATTTTCCGGTCATTGCTGATAAAAAATGAAATATAAATTCACTGTAAACAATATGATTAATATCACATTCATAAGGAAATTTAAGAATCGTTTCTAACAATTCTGTATTTGCACCTTTGATGTATTCCACTAAAATTGAAGAATCAATAAAAATTCTCATTGCAGATACCATTCTTCTTCTATATTTTTATTAATTTTGTACTTTGCAATTCCTTTGAATCTCTGTATAGGAATAACCTTATCCCATTTTTCTGAATTTGATTTTAGGTCAGCTAATTTTTTAATTGCTTCAGATAAATTGTTTGCTTTTATTTTCAAATTAGAAACAGAAGGAATATCAATTACTAATTTGCCCATTTTAATTTCCTCCAATTTAGCTATATTTTAACCTTTTACATAAAAAGGTCAAGAATAAAATGTTAAAAGCAGTAGGATATATCAGAGTGTCAACAGGTAAACAGGTTTTTGGTTTTTCTATAGATGCGCAGGATGAAAAATTAAGAGCATATGCAAAAAGGCAGAACTATGTGTATCTACGACACATATAATATTAAAATCAAAACCTGCAACACTATAACGGCTTTTCCCATATCGGGGACGCATATACAGCATAAATATTTTTTTCAAACCAATTTTCTAATTTAGATGAATCTAAAGCTACATTTCCTATTCTGGGTGGGCCATTTATCTCTTCATGTCTGGATAATTTATGTAATAAACTTTTAGAGTAATTCCCTTTTTTAATTATCTTCTCTCCAAGCGCATATAAACTTATTGCCTCTAATCCCCCTAAATGAAAAAGCCCTTTCATTTGTTTGCAAAATACATGAAGCACTATTTCAGCTAATTCATCACAGCGAATAAAACTGCGCACTTCATCATGAAACAAAGTCATAGGTAAATTTTTTTTAAATCGTTTTTCTATAAAATCAATCGGTCCTTTAGTCCCTGTTAAAGAGTCTCCCATCGGCAGTCCCAATCGTAAAATACAATTATATTCAGCGCCAGAAATTTCTTCCTCAGCTTGTAATAATGTTTTTCCAACAACACTGACTGGATCCGCCTTATGATTTTCCGAATAACCATTTTGAGGCGGATTAATTCCTGAAAAAACTAGATCAGAACTCAAAAACATAATATATGCAGATGCGCCAAAAATATTCACAATATTGCGTGCGCCTCCTTTATTTATTGACTGTGCCCATTCTGGACGATCTTCACAAGCATCTAAATCACAAACTCCTGCTCCATGAATAATATGTGTTGGATTAAATGTCTTTTTAATTTTTTCAAATTCAATATTATCGGTAATACAAAGGGAATATATATTTTCCCCGCTGGGAATATTCATTTTAGGAGAACGAACTGCCAGCAACTGTTCTTTAGGAACAAGCTGTTTCAATCTTTTATAAATCGGCCAGCCATGTATTGATGTCACACCTGTTACCAGCACACGCCAATCAGATGGAATTTGAGGCACGACTATATTATTATATTTATCTGTAAAAAAACTCGGAAACTGCATAAAATTTTACTCCAATATATACCCAAGCTAATCAGGTTTGCGAATTTATAACATCATCTGTACTTCATCTTCTCGACTTTCTCTTTTAACCGCTAAAACACTTATGGCTGTAAGATGTAAGGTGTAAACCAACTATGCAGTACTTATTAAGCCAAATTTCCTGAGTAACTGGTTTTGTAACGGAGGAAGCTCTTCAAGTTTTTTTTCTGCTATATTATCAGGATAAATTAATAATACTTCTCGTATCCCTTTTAATGCTGTGATTAATGATGAAACACTCATATCCAATCCGGATTCTTTTGCTTTGTATTGTAACAATTTTATTAACAAATATGACAGGACACTTATGAACGCATCTATCCGTATTTTGCTGTCGGTCCAGTGCCATATTGGATGTAATGAGATTATTCTATGATCTTTTATTGTTCTAAAGCTATCTTCAACTTTATATTTCTCTTTATATGCACCAATTACTTCACCGCTTTCTGCTTCTAAATTGTTTGTAAATAATATATTTTTACCAAATATATTTTCTTTTTTCTCTATTTCTTCTTTGTCTTCTACAATTTTTATCTCGTCTTTTTTTATCTCATAATTTAGATAACGACTCGCCATGCTATGTAATATTTTATTGGCATGTAAGATTATATTTAATTTCTCTGTTATGTCTTTTTTATCTTTATTTTTTTCGTATTCTTCTTTTATTAATTTTATTACTTTTTCTTTATGTTTTGTAAAACTATTTTTTTGTTTGTATTTTAATCCTTCATTGTATGTGATAATTATTTTATGCTTTCCGCCAAAGACTTCGATTGTCCCTTCATATGTCTTAAATCCTTTGTATGTCTTTTTGTATTCTTCAAGATTGATGGTTGTTAATTCAGGATAACTTGATGGAATCAGACTTCCTACATATTCGGTTTCCGATATTAATTTTATATTTTCTTTAGAATTATTCCCTTTATCAAATGACAATTTTATTTTACCGGCTTCTTTTATTAATTTATGATATCGGCTCATTAATTTATTCATTGCTGTTGGAAAAAGTGTGGCATCATGCATATTCCCGCATGCTAACTGGCTTATGAATGGGAATCCATCTCCCGTTACTGCTAAAAACAATCCTATCTGTCTTAAATTGTGTCTGCCTTTTTTATTTTTTCCTTTTTGCCCATAACTATTCCTTGTATGATCCTGATAATATGTGAAGCTGTTTGTCCCATCATATAAAAGCATATCCAGCAAAATATTATATTTTTGCAATAAATTACTCCATATTTTTTCTTCGATTATTTCAAGTTTTTCATCATCAATTAATTTTTCTAATTCATCTACTCGTAATTTATCATTTAATTTTTTATTATTTTCTCTTTTCTTCTCTTTTATCTCTTTTTCTGAAATTATTTTTTCAAACATACTCCAGTATGTTTTGCTGTTTAAATTTTTTGCTTTTATTCCCATCACTTCCGGCAGGACTGAGGTGTTAAAATAATCACCTGTTTTATCTTTACTTATTGAACCATTTAATTTACTGATTGCTGAAATTAAAATAAATTCACTGGCTTTAATACCTCGCACATTGTAAGGTATGACCTCGTCAATAATCTCTGGTAAATTTATTTCCTGAGCAACCTTTAAAATAGCCATTGGTAATCCAAATTCTTTAGAATGTACTTTTTGCGGAGATTTTTTTGAATTAAATAATTTGTCTAAAATATCATGAGCAGTACCAAGATAAATTTTTTCGGTAACAACTTTGCTTTTGCCAGAGCCTCTGGTTGTACCAGAATTAGACGGATCAACTTTTACGCGGTAAGTTGTGCCTGCGTAATAATATCTGTTACCTTTTTTAATTTCCGGAAAAATAGTGTATTTTTTGAAGTCCTTTACCATACTAATACATATATCACATACAAACATCATTGTCAAGAGATTTTTATATAAAAAGTTGCTAATACACTAATAGTCCAATAATGTCAATGTTTTTTATGATTTTTTGAGGCCAAAAGAGAAAGTCGAGATCTTGAAACGATCTTCATTCGCAAAATCCTCAACGTAGTTAAAACTACGCCTGCGGTTTTGCTCAATCAGATCGTTCCAATCTGAAGCACATCTGATTATTATAATTTTCGCAAACCTGATTTGCTTGGGTATAATTATCATTATCAGGTTAGATATTAAAAATGAAATTCATGTAATGAAATTATATACTATTTATCTGAAAGTGCCAAGAATACTCTTTTTTTTAAGGCAGGGATGAATTCTCGAAACTGTTGACCTTGAATTTGAACGTCTACTTATAGAGAGGGAGACCTATAGAGAAGAAAGCGATAAATATAGTAGTGAAAATCTTAATGTTGATAATATTGAACAAATATTGGATACCTTTTTACCAAAACAAAATAAAGATTATATCGAAGGATATGCAGAGTTGCATAAGGAGCTTGTTCTTAAAGGCATAAAGACAACCACTCAATTGCAAAATATTATTAAAGATAATTTAGAATTTGCTATTGCAAAAGATAAACAAAGGGTAGCCAATGAAATTGAGGATGCACGAGAGGCAGGTATTGTTATAATACCAGATAGTGATTGAGACAGAATTATGAAAGGTTATTTCTATACATATGTGGGATTAGTCCGTGTAATTCTAAATATGGATTAAAGTTGGATTTTTTTGGGAAAAAATCTAATAAATAAAAGATATTTTCGATTCAATTTAGTATTTTAAAAAAATTATTTATCAAATCATATTTGCTTTGTTCAACACAAAATTTTTTACTTTTCTGGCTTTCTCTATTGCCATTTCAGTATCTGTTATGTTTATCTCAATATGAAAAGGATACCGTAAATTAACACTGTAATCTGTTAACAAAAGACAATCTTCTTCAATCTCTTTAAACTCTTTATAATAGTTAAAACACATTTTATTTAATAATACCAGGTCATGCGTTTTACTAATCTGTTCACCTTCTAACGCAAGAAATCCTTTAAGATTTTTTTCTGCACTTTGATGGCAATGGTAGCAAATAATTTCTAAAGGTTTTGGGTGCATATTCATTAAAAATTCTGCTGATGATAAATCTATTTGCGCTATATCAAACCATTCTTTTGCAATATCTTTATTATCCATAAATTTGTATTCCTTCATGCATAATTTTATATTCCAAAGTATTTTTCATCTCAGACCTTTCATGAAATTCTTTTTCGTTATAAACTAAAATATCCAAAGGATAAGAAATTATGGCAATTAATTCTCTTCGAATGTCTCTTATAACTTCTAATTTACGTCTATTTTTCAATTCAACAATAATACATAAATCGATATCGCTATCTTTTTCAGGATTTCCATAAGCATATGAACCAAAAAGTATTATTTTTTTTGCAGTAAATTTTTTTACAATTCCATTACTTAACAATTTTAATTGTTCTCGTATATCCATAAAAAACTCCAATCTATCTAAATTATTATTATATTTATTGTAACCCTTAAAATACTTATTTGCAAATCATATCTCGCAATACAAATATATTTTATCTCCTAATCCTTCCATTTAACTCCAACACCTTAAATTTAATCTCCTGACTTTCTTTCCACTTTATATCGCTTGAGGTTAGAAATGAAAACACAATATCATTCTGAAAAATCGGATCATCAATTATTTTTTTCTGCAATTCTTTTGGTAAATGTGCCCATTCGTCTGTGCCTGGCAGAGGTGAATAATTAACTAATTTTATTTTTAATCCTTCATTATGTACAAATTCAATTGTCTGATAAATATCATCATATTTTTGTTCTGGTAACCCAACGAGTAAATAAATTCCGATTTCAGAAGAGTTAAAACCTGCTTTTTTTAAACAACTAATAGCCTGTTTAAATTCATCATTAAATATTTTTCCGCCGGTATTAATCTGTAATTCAGTATTTGCTGTTTCAAGACTAACACGCAGTTCATTAAATCCGGCTTTTTTCATTTTTTCTGCCAGTGATTGTGTGATAAAGCTAGCGTGTAAGCCATTTGGGGTATAAAAATTAATGTTTAATTTATTGGAAATTATTTTATCCAGTATAAGTTCGATATGCTGATTTGAATTAAAAAGCAGAGCATCATCATAAAATGCAATATGATTGATTTTATATTGATAGTAATAAAATTCTATTTCATCCAGTATATCTGAAATTGACCTTGAACAATATTCAGGCTGCAGTAACTTACTTGCGCAATAAGTACAATTAAACGGACAGCCTAAGGAGGTTATCATAGATATTGAAAATATTTTTTTATAAAGATGATAAGCAGGTCTTACTGAAAAAATTTTATGAAAATTTTGTTTTGAAGTGTATCCGCATATTTTATCAATTATATCGAGGGTTTGCTGATTAAAATTGCCAGCGCAGATATAGTCTGCGCCTGAGAACTTACTGGCGTGATCAAAACATAATGTTGCATAAATTCCACCTAAAATAACTGGTTTGCCTGGTAACATTTTTTTCAGAATTGTAATTGAATTAAATACACCTGGATACCAATAAGTCATTTGCGAAGTTACAATAATAACGTCAGGCTCAGGAAATGATTTTAGAAGCTCGATAAATCTTTCTTCTTTAATTCCATATTTTTTATATTTACGCGGAACATGTTTTATTGATTCTGGTTTTGAAATTTCTTCACGATAATATTGTCCGCAGTTAAATTTATCATTTTGCTGTGAAAAAATTGGCAGTGATTCATCTGTACGGTCCATGCAGTCCAAAAGATAAACTTCATACCCGTTATTTCTTAAAATACTTCCAATATATAAAAGCCCTAATGGTTTTATCCATGAATCATAAGCTTTGAAATCGTAAATCCATGGATTAACCAGTAGAATTCGTTTTGACATATTTTATTCCGATAATATTATTTTTCTTCAAATTTTTCTTGAATTAAATTATAATGAAACATTATAATAAACTCAATAAATAAAATTTTATAGGAGGTATGTATGGCATACAAAGAGTATAGTGATCGTATAGGCGGGATTAACCATTGGTTATTTAATCAGGAAGAATTCAAGCATATAATTTCACGTCCATTTCGGGATGAAAATTTTTCCAGAGTAATAAATGGTTCAGGTGTGGTAAATGGAGAACAAAAGTATCCAAAAGGTTATCAGGATGTAATTATTCCTGAACTTAATCGCCGGGCGGATTTTTTCAGCGAAATACCGGCATTAAAATCGCTCAAGCCAACAGAACATAAGGTTTTAACAGTTTTGGTTGGTGATAAAGATGATCCAAAAGTCGCAGCTTCACGAAGTTATGTTGGAATGAAATCAGCAATAACTAAACTTGCAGGTTTATCGAGTATGATGGAAGAATTGCCATCTACGGTAACTGCTTCTCTGCTTTATGAAAAACTGGATAAATGGAATAATGATAATTCAATTTCAATTTTAATGTTTCAACTGCCATTTGGCGGTGCGGCAGGAGAAATAATAGATACAACAATACTATGCAACCGTATTAATATTGCTAAAGATGGAGACGGGTTAAATCAGGTTACGTTAGGGCTTATGTCTCTTGGCGCTGACCGATATTTTGATTGTTGTACTCCAAGCGGAATGCTGGATTTAGCCAGCGTATATTTATATAGAGATAAAGGAATAAGATTACGTCCGGATGGAATAGCAAATTTTGCGGGATTTGAAGTGCTGGTAGCCGGAAGAAGCAATATAGTCGGGGAGCCTCTTTTTAACCTTCTAAAACGTTTTGATGCAACAGTTTTGGGTCCGCTTCATACACGTACAGGTTCCGGAGGATTAACAGATAAAGGAACTCAATTAAAAGTTTATACAGAACTTACAAAACGCGCTGATATAATTTTTTCCTGTATGGGTTTTCATCCTTACAAGGTTCATTCTAATACTGAATATTTCTTTATAGGTGACATGCTTAAAGAAAATTGTTTGATAATTGACGCCTCAACTTCCTTCAGAAAAGACGGTAAAAAACCATATGGTGATTTTGAACCATCTGCTCGTTCAAAAGCATCTGCATACACTCTTGAAACAGGCGGTGTGGGCCCTGCTACTGTGACAAAACTTGTACATCAGGGCTGGCGCGGTATGCTGTATCAGAATATTGATAAAGTAAGAAAAGCGCTCGCTGATAATAAATCTACTGGAATATCAACTTTTTCAAAACTCCTTGCATCTTATGCGCAGGCAACTGAAGCTGAAGCTAAGAATAATGCTGAAGATCTTTATAAAAGAGCTATAAGTCCAGATAGCCATCCAGTACATGCGGTGGATGCATTTGAAGCTATCATTCCTGAAATTATGAAAAAATAAGTAATTTTCAAGAGGAAATTATGATACCAAAACAGCTTAATAATATTACAATTGAGGATATCCAGGAATTAATTGTCGAAGGCAGACCAGAAGGCAGAACTATCGAATATATGCTTGAGCTGCCTGGTAATTCTGAAATTGAAAAAATTATTAGATTGTTAAAACCAGTATGTTCATTTTCAAATACAGATGGCGGGGAAATTATTTATGGAATTAGTAAAGATGCGGGTATTCCCAAAAATATAGTTGGAATAAATATAGATAATGTTGAACAGAAAAAATTAAGCTTATTACAGATTATTAAAAATGGAATCGAACCGCAAATTTCAGGGATTCAAATAAAAAAAATTGAAATTGCAAATAATCAGATAATTTTAATAATTCATATACCAAAGAGTCAGCAAGCGCCTCATCGAGTGATACTTAATTCAACTTTCTATGCGCGTAATGCAACTGGTATTTATGAACTTGATGTTTTTCAAATACGAAATGCTTTTTTATTATCCTGTTCACATATCCAGCGAATCCATAATTTCCATGCTGAACGCTCTGCGTTTTTATTAGACAAAGATTCATCATTTAAAATTCGCGAGGGCGCGCGTTCTATTTTACATTTAATCCCGCTATCCAGTTTTACAACAACACAAATACTTGAAGTCAGTCAATATCAAAATAAACATGAATATTTAATGCCTCATAAAAGCGAAAATATCACGCATCATTTAAACTTTGATGGAATGCTAGTAGCTGATGGGACACCAGAAAACGGATATAAGTCCTATACCCAATTTTATCGTTCAGGAATAGTAGAATTTGTTCATGTTCATGAACCGCGTAATAAAGAACGATGTATTTATGGCAAATTTTTTGGATTGAGATTGCTTCATAATTTTATAGATGCTTTGAACTTTCTAAAGGAATTAGGTT
The DNA here is from genome assembly GCA_964457585.1 of uncultured bacterium. Taxonomy (GTDB): domain Bacteria; phylum JACRDZ01; class JACRDZ01; order JACRDZ01; family JACRDZ01; genus CAYWFU01. Next base: position 63,260 of record CAYWFU010000008.1, read on the forward strand.
TCACCCCGCCTATTTACGCTTTCTTGGCTCTTGTAGGCGCAAAGGGATATATACTTGAGGTTGGACTGGACATACAATTAAATAGCGGCAATCCAATACCATTTGATCGTAATATTTTATCATTGCCGAATATTGTAATAAATACATTTGATATTAAAAATGAAATAAAAGCGTTAAAACCTTTATTCAATATTATTTGGAATGCAGCAGGTTATTCAAGTGCGCCAAATTTTGAAGAAAATATTGAATTTCAGCAAGAACAAGATAAAAATCAACTTAGTTCTGAAAGTTTTAATTTAAAGGAGATATTTTGAATTTTTTAATTTTTGGAGCAGGAGCATTAGGAAGTGTATTTGGAACTTTGTTAGCATCAAAAGGGGAAAAAGTAGTTCTTATTGGCAGAGCAAAAAATATTGATGCTATTAAACAAAATGGGCTTAAATTAACAGGGATATGGGGAGAACATTATACTAATAAAATTGAAGCATATACTTCCTTAAAAGATTTGAATCCTCAAGAACAGAAATTTGATTATATTCTTATGGCAGTAAAATCTTATGATATAGAAATAGCAATAAATGAATGCAAGCCATTTGTCGGAGAAAGCACTTTAGTTGTTTCACTCATGAATGGATATGGCAATATTGAAAAAATTGAAAGTGAATTTGGTGTAAAAAAAGCAATAGCTGCCAGAGTAATTTTTGGAGCAAAAATAATTTCTCCAGGATATGCTGAAGTAACAGTATATGCTGATAAAACAATGATTGGAAGCAGAACCAATGCTATTACATTTGAAAAACTTGGTGAATTAGTTAAAATATTTTCAGCTTCAGGAATCCCATCTGAAGTAAGTTTTGAAATAGAGAAATATTTATGGGGAAAGATTTTATATAATTCTGCGCTTAATTCACTTTCTGCAATATTAAATGTACCTTATGGAACTCTTTTGGAATATGAACAAACCAAAAATATAATGCAGGATATAGTTAAAGAAATTTTTTGTGTTACAAAATCTTATAATATAAATTTATTCTGGGAAAAAAGTGAAGATTTTATCAATCTTTTATTTACAAAACTTATTCCTTCAACTTATTCACACACTTCCTCAATGCTTCAGGACATAAATAAAGGGCATAGAACAGAAATAGATGCACTTAATGGAGCTATATGTAAATTAGCTGATAAAAAATCGATAAATACTCCAGTAAATGCAACTATTGCAAGACTTGTAAAAATGCTTGAGCAAAAAAACTATAAAAGTTGATGATGCAATTTTAGGCAGTATTGAATATGCAGTAGAACATCTTAATTGAGTTATTAACTATATGTGGATAATCATAGGAGATTTTATGCAATTATTTAAAACATTGATTTTGGATAAAAAAAATATAGAAAAATTAGTTGATATTAAAAAAATCATTAAAATTATGGAAGATACTTTTAAGGAATATGGAAAAGGTAAAGTGCAAATGCCGGCAAAAATGTATTTAAGTCTGGATAAATATTCAGGTGATTTCAGGGCAATGCCGGCTTATGTGGAAAAATTTAATAAATGTGCGATAAAATGGGTTAATTCTCATTCAATGAATTATAAGCTTAACCTGCCGAGTGTTATGGCTGTGATAATATTAAGTAATCCTGAAAATGGCGTCCCATTGTGTATCATGGAAGGCGGATACGCAACCAGCTTAAGAACAGGCGCATCAGGAGGTGTGGCATCTAAATATCTTGCAAGAAAAGATTCGAAAATTATTGGTTTGGTTGGCTGCGGTGCGCAGGCAAGGACACAGCTTATGGCTTTAAATGAGCTTTTTAAAATAAAAAAAGTAAAAGTTTGGGGGCTTGAAAGCTCGTGGAGCAAAAATTTTATTAATGAAATGAAAAAGCTGAAGCTGAATTTAGTAAGTGTTAAAAGTATTGAAGAGAGTGTTCGTGATAGCGATATAATTGTTACTACAACACCATCTAGAAAACCTATTGTTAAATTTGAATGGTTGAAAAAAGGAGCGCATATAAATGCAATAGGCGCTGATGCTGAAGGCAAGCAGGAGCTTGATACGGTTATTTTAAAAAATGCAAAATTGGTTATTGATTCATGGGAGCAAGCATCTCACAGCGGAGAAATTAATGTTCCTTTAAGCAAAGGATTAATATCAAAAGATGATATTTATGCTGATATCGGAGAAATAGTTACAGGAAAAAAAGCAGGAAGAACGAATTCAGATGAAATAACTGTTTTTGATTCAACCGGACTGGCAATTCAGGATGTGGCAATTGCGAATTTGATTTATGAAACAGCGATTAAGAAAAAAATCGGGAAGTGGGTTAAGCTTATCTGAAAATATTTTAAAAAAACACTTGCATTTAAAAAAAACTTGTGTATAATACATAACTTCTATAAAAGATACTATTCAAATTAGCATCTTGATTGATGCGAAATCATTGAGTAAGTCTGAATAGAGTTTATTGCTCAAGAATAAGTGCAAGTCATAAAAATCTTACTAAAATAAAATTTACTTGACAGATGGTTTTATTTTTGTTAAATTATCCCTTCTTTCTTGAACTAATAACAAATTTATACTATTTTTATGAATAATTTTTAATCTAGAGAGGGAAAAATGCCTACAATAAATCAGTTAATTAAAGTTGGTAGAAAAAAAGTAAAAGTTAAAAGTAAATCTCCGGCTATAAGCGGGAACCCGCAGAAACGCGGTGTGTGTATAAGAGTTTATACAACAACACCTAAGAAGCCAAATTCGGCTTTGCGTAAAGTTGCAAAAGTAAGATTAACTAATGGAATAGAAGTAAATTGTTATATTCCCGGTGTTGGCCATAATCTGCAGGAGCATTCAATTGTGTTGATTCGCGGCGGCAGGGTAAAGGATTTACCTGGAGTTAGATATCATATTATACGCGGTGTATTGGATACGGTAGGTGTACAGAATCGTAAAAAGAGCCGTTCTAAATATGGTGTTAAGACGCCGAAAGCAGAGTAATTTGATATATAGATAATAGATTTTAATATACATAATATTACTCAAGCTGACTGAGTTTTTGTAGAGATAAATGCAAAATTTAAAGTGCAAAATGCAAAATTGTGGTGTCCTGCGGACTTTTATTGATTTAAAAATATAATAATGTCACGAAGTGACACCTGAATTTTGATTTTTTATATTTAATATTTAATTTTATACTTAAAAGTCAGTCAAATTGAGTATATTATATACAGGATTGTGCAGGAATTCGTTTCCTGCCATCTAAAATTTTAGTGGTACAAACATTTAGGAGGTATTAATGCCAAGAAGGAAAATAATAATAAGAAGAGAATATCTTGCTGATCCAAAATATCATAGTGATCTTGTAACAAGATTTATTGGTCATATTATGAAGCAAGGGAAAAAAAGTACTAGTGAAAGAATTTGTTATTCTGCTTTTGATATTATAGCAGATAAAACCCAGAAAGATCCTTTGAAGATTTTTAAACAGGCATTGGAAAATACAAAACCCTTATTGGAAGTTAAATCAAGAAGAGTAGGGGGATCAACCTATCAAGTTCCGGTTGAAGTAAAACCATTTCGCAGAGCGACTCTTGCAATGAGATGGATAATTGAATTTGCCGGTGCTCGGGCTGGTAAAAGTATGCAGGAAAAACTTGCAGCAGAGATTATTGACGCAAATAATAATACTGGTGCAACAATAAAGAAAAAAGATGATACCCATAAAATGGCTGAAGCTAACAAAGCTTTTGCTCATTATCGCTGGTAATTTAGTTTAAATATATCTAGGAGTAAAAAATGCTTTATAGAGAAGTCTCATTAGAAAAATTAAGAAATATTGGTATAGCAGCTCATATTGATGCCGGGAAAACTACAACCACTGAACGTATTCTTTATTATACAGGCGTTACATATAAAATAGGCAATGTTGATGAAGGTAATACTGAAATGGATTGGATGGAACAGGAAAAAGAAAGAGGTATTACGATTACTTCTGCGGCAACAACATGCTTTTGGAAAGATATAAGAATAAATATTATTGACACACCCGGACATGTTGATTTTACTATAGAAGTTGAGCGGTCACTTCGTGTGCTTGATGGTGCAGTTGCTGTATTTTGCGCTGTAGGCGGAGTTCAGCCTCAGTCCGAAACCGTCTGGAGACAGGCAAATAGATATAAGGTTCCTAGAATCGCATTTGTAAATAAAATGGATAGAATTGGTGCAAATTTTGAAAATGTCCTTAAAGCAATGAAAGATAAATTAGGAGCAAATGCAGTTGCTCTTCAGCTTCCATATGGATCTGAAGATAAATTTATTGGAATAATAGATTTAATTGAAATGAAACAAATCTTATGGCTTGGAGATGATCTTGGCGCGCAGTTTAATGTGTTAGATATTGCTCCTGAATATTTAGAAAAAGCAAAAAAATTTAAAGAAATGATGATTGAAGCAGTTGCTGAACATGATGAAGATATTATGGCTAAATATTTAGATGGAACAGAAATAACTAAAGATGAATTAAAAAAGAGTATTCGTAAACAGACAATCAGTGGAGTTTTATTCCCTGTTTTATGCGGATCTTCTTTTAAAAATAAAGGCGTTCAGCCTATGCTTGATGCAGTTGTTGATTATCTGCCTTCCCCTCTTGATTTACCACCAGTAAAAGGGATAAGCCCTGATACTCATAAGGATGACACTAGAAAACCAGATAAAACTGAACCTTTTTCAGCTCTTGCATTTAAAATTGCAACAGATCCATATGTTGGAAGATTAACATATTTTAGAGTTTATTCAGGGCAATTGAATTCAGGTTCATATATACTAAATTCTACTCGTGATTATAAAGAAAGAATAGGTAGAATATTGCTTATGCACGCAAATAAAAGAGAAGAAATATCTCATGTTGTAGCTGGTGATATTGCTGCTGCTGTTGGGCTTAAAAATACTACTACCGGAGATACTTTGTGCGATTCAGATAAGTCAATAATTTTAGAAAAGATGTTTTTCCCTAATCCTGTAATTTCAGTAGCAATAGAACCAAAAACCAAAGCTGATCAGGAAAAAATGGGAGTAGCTTTAAGTAAATTAGCAGAAGAAGATCCTACATTTAAAGTAAGAACAGATGAAGAAACAGGACAGACTATTATTGCCGGTATGGGTGAACTGCATCTGGAAATAATTGTTGATAGAATGTTTAGAGAATTCAAAGTTGAAGCAAATGTCGGCAAACCGCAGGTAGCATATAGAGAAACAATAAGAAAGTCTGTAGAAATTGAAGGTAAATTCATAAGACAGACCGGCGGACGCGGTCAATATGGACATGTTTGGCTGAGATTGGAACCGCAGGAAAGCGGTAAAGGATTTGAATTTGAGAATGAAATTGTTGGCGGTACTATTCCTCGAGAATATATTCCGGCAATACAAAAAGGTATTATTGAAGCTCTGGATACCGGTGTTTTAGCCGGATATCCGGTTGTGGATGTTAAGGTTGCAGTTTATGACGGTTCATATCATGATGTTGATTCTTCCGAAATAGCTTTTAAAATTGCCGCTTCAATGGCATTTAAAGATGGTGCAAGAAAAGCAAATCCGGTTTTATTGGAACCTATTATGAAAATTGAAACTGTTACACCTGAAGATTATATGGGTGATATAATAGGTGATTTAAACTCAAGACGAGGAAAAATAGAGGGGATGGAGCATCAGGCTAATGCAAGATTAATAAAAGGAACTGTTCCTCTGGCTGAAATGTTTGGATATGCAACAGATTTGCGTTCAAAGACACAGGGGCGAGGTACTTATACCATGGAATTTGCATATTATGATGAAGTCCCAAAAAATATATCAGAACAAGTTATTGCTAAGGTTAAAGGCTAGCAATAAGATATTACCTTAATTAAATCAGGAGGAAATAAAATGGCAAAAGAGAAATTTGAAAGAACAAAACCGCATG
>CAYWFU010000009.1:0-2711 GCA_964457585.1 uncultured bacterium
AATCAGATCGTTCCAATCTGAAGCACATATGAGCATTCTAAATTCGCAAACCTGACTAGTTTGAGTATAAAATGCAAAAAAGTTATAAAAAAATTGATAATTTAGGGTACTAGAGAGGGGGAGAACACAAAAAGTCTTCTAACTCATTAATTTTCAAAGGTTTTTCTCTAGTTCTCTGTGGTTTATTTTTGACATTACCTCAAAGCTAAAAAGGAGATGAAAATGGGACTTGTAAATGCAAAAATAATACTTAAGAATCCAAGAAAACGAAAGCTTAAAGCTTTAGAAGTTAATGCCATGGCAGATTCTGGGTCGGTGCATTTATGTATACCCGAACATATTAAAATACAGTTGGAGTTAGAAGAGATAGATAAAAAAGAAGTCACATTAGCTGATGGGAGTAAAAAACTAGTTCCATATGTTGGTCCTATCGAAATTAGATTTAAAAATCGAGTGGGTTTTGCCGGAGCATTAGTTATGGGAGACCAAATACTTTTAGGTGCAATTCCAATGGAAGATATGGATTTGGTTATAATACCAAAGAATAGAGTTTTAGATGTAAATCCAGAGAGCCCAAATATTGCAAACTCTATTGCGAAATGAAATATTAGCAGAAGGCTGAAAATTGATAGCTGAACGCTTACCAATATTATAAAAAAGGAAAGGGGAAAAATTATGTCAGTTGATAGTGCTTTAATAGAAAAAGCATTGGAATTAAAACCTCAGGATAAGATTATATTAATCGAAGCTTTAGTCACAAGCCTGGATAAACCTGATCCAGAAATATCTAAAATATGGTTACAAGAAGCTGAAGCGAGACTGCAAGCATACAGAGAAGGAAAAACAAAAGGAGTTCCTGCAGAAGAAATTTTTGGGGAAATCATATGAGAGTAATATTCGATAAATTAGCCAAGGAAGAGCTAAATGATGGAATAGAATATTATGAAATTGAAGTGGATGGTTTAGGTGGAAAATTTAAAGATGAAGTTAAAAGAGTTATTAATATAATTAGTAATATGCCGCAAATAGGTTCTCCAGAAAGTAATAATATTAGAAAATATATTCTTCATAAATTTCCATATAAAATTTTATATTCAATTGAAAATGATCATATTTATATTGTAGCTATTGCTCACATGCATCGTGAACCAAGATATTGGATTAATAGAGTCAATCCTTAGATATATTATAGAAAGGTTTTATTATGAATGTTGTACTTTTACCTGAATTTCAGGAATTTTTAATGTCTCATAAGCTTGTCACTGATAAATATACCCAATTTTATGCCGTCTGGGTGAACAAATTTTTAAAATTTTCAAATGAAAATATCTCTTTGGATGTAAAAATTGAAAATTTTTTAAATAATTTGCGCAATTCTGAAACAGTTAGAGACTGGCAAGTGAGTCAGGCTGAAACTGCATTGCGTTTGTATATTTATCAGTTCCTTAAAGGTAACAAATCTTTAATTGATCCAAATTATTCTGAAAATAAACAATGTGAATTTGCTGATTTTAATTCTGTAATTAATAAATTACGCGATTTGCTGAGAGTAAAACATTATTCATATAGTACAGAAAAAACCTATATTGATTGGGCAAAAAAATTTTATGAATATATTTTAAGTGTAAAAAAGACCAAAATAGAAGAATTGTCTTCAAATGATGTTACTAATTATCTAACTTATCTTGCAGTAAAACAAAACATTTCATCTTCTTCTCAAAATCAAGCTTTTAATGCGTTGTTGTTTCTATTTCAGAATGTGCTCAATGTTAAATTAGAGAATTTGGAAAATACAGTCCGAGCAAAGCGCGGGCCTAAATTACCGGTGGTTTTATCGGTTAATGAAGTTCAAGAAATATTCAAAACTGTTGATGGGAGAAATCGTCTTATAATTCAATTACTATATGGGGCTGGCCTTCGCCTTATGGAGCTGGTGCGATTAAGAGTTAAGGATGTTGATTTTGATTTGAATGCAATATTTGTTCGAGCTGGGAAAGGTGATAAAAACAGGTCAACAATTTTGCCTGAATGTGCTAAAACAGAATTACAATCGCATCTTTTGGGGGTAAAACAATTGCATGAAAAAGATTTAAAGTGCGGTTTCGGTGATGTTTATTTGCCAAATGCGCTTGATCGAAAATATCCGAATGCGCCAAAGGATTGGGGTTGGCAATATGTTTTTCCATCAGAAAGACTTTCTGTGGATCCTAGAAGCGGGAAGGTCAGGCGTCATCATATAAGTGAAAAAGCTATTCAAAATATTGTAAGAGATGCAGTAAAAAAGACTGGTATTGTAAAAAATGCAACTGTTCATACATTGCGGCATAGTTTTGCAACGCATCTTTTAATGAAAGGTGTTAATATAAGAGAAATTCAAGATTTGCTTGGGCATAAAAATCTTGAGACAACAATGATTTATACTCATGTATTAAGAGGTTTATCAAACGCTCCAAAAAGTCCTGCCGATGAAATTTTTTCAAGTTGTTAGAATACAAATAATAAGAGGTGATGATGCATTCTGATAAAAACAAGTCTATCACTTTAAAACTATGATTACAAATATATTACCTGAATTCCAGAAATTTCCCAAGGGGTTCGATTCATCGAACCCAAAAAAACGTTGAAAAATCAGGCTTGATGAATCAAGCCCCTACAAAAAATCGAGCTTTTTGGACAGCCCCCAGCTACCAAATCCTCACAACCCTCTCTCT
>CAYWFU010000009.1:2721-10831 GCA_964457585.1 uncultured bacterium
TTAAAATTGAAAAATTCATTAATATTAACTTCTGATAATGAAGAGCAAATAAAAATTGAAGATAAAAATATTACGATTAAACCGGTTTACAAGTGGTTGTTGGAATAAATGTGTATTAATTTACATATATAATATTTTACCAAATCCTCACAACTCTCTCTCTTATTAATATTTTCTCAATAATTCCTTTTCGATTAATTAATACTAATTGATTCTCATCTTTCTCTTTTTTATTTATCTGACAGAGAAAACCTTTGCTGTTTTCTTCCCATATTTCAATAATATTACTATCCTCGGGAGATGCAATAACTGATTCGATTTTACTATTTTTTATTGAAATTGATTTTAAAGTACTTGTGCTTGTTAATATGATTTTTTTTACTTCAGGATTAAAACTGCCGCTTGCTTCAAGATAATACAAGTTATCTGCATCCAATCCCCAAAAAGCTTGATTAATTATATTTTTTTTCTTTTTTGTGGATAATTGCCAGTTTTTTTTATCTTTGAAATTATATATATGAATTAGCGCCAGATCGATACTTTTATCGTTTCCATTATTATGATGGTATGCTAAAAAATTACCGTTGGAAGAATGAGTGAAAACTTTGAGAATATCGGTTTTTAGCACAAAAATATCCAATGTTTTATTTGTATTTACATCCACCCATTTTGCAATAGTCTGTATTTCTTTATTTTCTTCATAAATTTTTATTATTATTTCAGAATCATTTAACCATTCTATACTTTCAATATTTATGAAAGTTCCCTTTTTATTATATTCAAAAATTTTTTCTAATTTATTTAATTTAAATGAATATTTATAAAGTATTATTGAATTGGGTTTATCATTATAATTAGTAGTTGAAAATACTATATAATTTTGTTTAGGAGAAAATGAAATATTAATTATTTTTTCTTTATTTAATGACCAGAAAAGAAATTTTTTGGATCCATTATTAAAATCAAATAGATAAAAACCATAGCTTAGTTTATATCTATCATATTTTGAGTAAATAACTTTGCGGTCTACAATATTACTTCTATTAGGGAATGAATCAATCTGCGGAATTGTAATAATCTTTTCTTTTTCAAAATTAATTTCAAATATAATGTCCTCACGGGATAAAACTTTTTTAAAATAAATTAAATTATTATCAGCATAAATATTTGAGGAAAGAAAAAATATGAGTAAAATGATCTTATAGCAGTTCATGTTTATATCCTTTTTTATCTTACACTTCTCTGCTACTTAGTACTTAGTACAGCACCACAGAATTAAGTATACAAAAAGAAAGTTTAAAAAAATAAAATCTGGATTCCCGATAAAACATGTCGGTAATGCCACAACCTCCTGCATGTCATCCCTGACATGTTTTATTGGGGATCTAGATTTTGTTGACTTAATTCTGTGGTGCTGTACTTAGGGTCTTTGCCCCTCTGCTTCTATCTCTATCTGTGTTTTACTTATTCCTCAGTTCAACTTCTAATTTACCAGATAAATTATCTAATATTTTTTTTACAATTTTATCTATTTCTTCATCTTTAAGAGTACATTCATGCGATCGGAATACAATTCTATATCCCATGCTTTTAAATCCATCAGGAATAGTTTTCCCTTTAAATATATCAAATAATCTTATTTCTTCAATTAATTTTTTTTCACTCTCATTAATAATATTAATAATTTCTTCATGAGTTACTTTATCTCTTACAACTAAAGATAGATCTCTCATGATAGAAGGAAATATTGAAAAGGGTTTAAAAAATTTCTTCTTTTTATTTGTAAGCAAAGCTATGATTTTATCTATACTCAGTTCCATAGCAAAAACAGGCTGTTTGAATTCATAATTTTCTAAAACATCAGGATGCAATTCCCCGCCAAAACCCAGCGGTATTTTCGAATTGGTTATAGAGAAACATTTATTCGGATGAAAAGACGGATGATTATATTCTTTAAATTTCAAATTCTCCATACCAAGATTTTCTATTAAGATTTCAAGATACCCTTTTAAATTAAAAAAGTCCAGTTCAATTTCTTTATAATCCAAACCAGATAAAAATTTTCCTGTTAAAGCAATGCTAATACATTTTTCTTCATATGGCAATTCAAATCCTTCTTCAGGAATATAAACTTTGCTTATTTCAAATAATTTTAAATTTAAATTTCCATGTTTTAAATTATTGCTTATTATATTCAAAATACCCGACAGAAGCATAGTGCGCATTAAGCTCTGCTCAGGAGTCAATGGATTTTTAATTTTTATAGCTTTACGTTTGATGTCATCCTGCTTTAAATTTAGTTTGTCAAATTGAACAGAATCTGTAAAACTATATGATACTATTTCATTAAATCCGCAGGAAGAAAGAATGTTTTTTATTTTATTTATTATAACTGCAGATTCCGGTAAAAAATTATTCATTATTGGAATTTCAGGAACTTTGCTCTTTATTCTTTCATATCCATAAATTCTTGCAACTTCCTCGATTAAATCAATTTCGCGAGTAATGTCAGGGCGAAATGATGGGACAATGAATTCCACTTCTCCTTCGCTATTCTTTTTAGGCTGGAAATCAAGCCGTACCAGAATATTTTCAATCTCTGTAATAGATAAAGTTGTTCCTAAAATATTATTTACTTTTTCAAGCCGTAAATTGACTTTTTTCTGCTGGAATTGGACAGGATAATTATCTATTGATCCCTGCACAATTTTTGCTCCGGCTAAACTGCACATTAATGAAGCAGCGCGCTGTGAAGCATTAACCAGTCCATTATAATCAGTTCCACGTTCAAAACGATATGAAGATTCAGATGAAATATCTAATTTTTTTGAAGTATTGCGAATATTAGATGGATCAAAAAAAGCGCTTTCTAATATTATATCTTTTGTATCTTCTTTAACTCCGGAATTATTTCCACCCATAATTCCTGCAAGAGCTATAGCTTTTTCCTTATCTGCAATTACGAGCATATCTTGATTAAGTTCTCTTTTTACTCCATCCAGAGTTTCAAAAATTTCCCCCTGTTTAGCATTGCGTATTTTTATTGTTTTCCCGCTTATTAATCTTGCATCAAAAGCATGCAATGGATGTCCATATTCGATTAGAACATAATTAGTTATATCAACAATATTATTTATACTTCTTATCCCAACAGACTGAAGCCGCTGACGCAGCCAGAATGGAGAAGGTTCAATTTTGGCGTCATAAATATATCTGGTTGTATATCTCGGACACAAATGATGGGCTTCATTTTCAACAGATATAAATGAATTAATATTCTCACATTCTTCATGCAGAACATTTTCAGACAGCTTAAGAGGCAGACGCAATAAACACGAAATTTCACGCGCAATCCCGATTATGCTTAAGCAATCGGGACGATTAGGTGTTATGTTTATTTCAAAGATTGTATCGCCAACATTCATTTCATCAATAAATTTTTTACCTATTTTTACATTATCAGGAAGTACCATTATTCCAAGAGATTCATCACTTAAACCCAGTTCTTTTTCAGAACAAATCATCCCATGTGAAATCACATCGCGTATTTTACTTTTTTTTATTTTTATACCATTGGGTAATTGCACACCAACTAATGCTACCGGAACCTTTTGCCCTTTTGCGACATTCGATGCACCACAGACTATTTCAAGTTTTTCATTACCAATATCAACATTGCATAATGATAATTTATCTGCATTAGGATGTTTTTGAACATCAAGTACTTCTCCAATAATTATATCTTTGATATCATCTCCGATAGATATCATTAATTCTATTTCCAGACCGGCAGAGGTCAAGCGATCAGCCAGTTCTGCTGGACTTATATTAAAAGAAACATAATCTTTTAACCAGTTATAACTTGCTTTCATGTAATTTCTCTCCATCTCAAACTTGGCAATGTCAAAAATTAACCACAGAGAACACAGAAAAACCTTTAAATATTAATGAGTTAGAAGAGTTTTTAAGTTCTCCCCCTCTGTGCCCTCTATGTGCCCTTTAAATTATTAGCTTATTAAGCTATTTAAAATATAAAAAAAAGCATGAGACCACAGAGATTTTTTAAGATTTTAAAATAAAACTCTGTGACCTCTGTGGTTCATATTTTTCCCCTCTTTTTCATTTTACTTTTGACAGTACCTCTAACTTAGAACTGAGTTAAAAATTTTAAATCATTTTCAAAAAATAATCTAATATCTGTAATACCGAATTTTAGCATTGTGATTCGTTCTATACCCATTCCAAAAGCAAAACCAGAATATTCTTCAGGATCATAGTTTACAAACTTAAAGACTTCAGGATCTATCATACCTGCTCCTAAAATTTCGAGCCATCCGCTTTGTTTGCAGACTCTGCATCCTTTTCCATTGCATATAACACAGGAGATATCAATTTCTGCGCTTGGTTCAGTAAAAGGGAAAAAGCTTGGCCTGAATCTAAGACGCGTATTTGTACCAAAAAAGGCATGAATAAAAAGCTCCAGAACACCTTTCAAATCTGTAAAAGAGATATTTTTATCCACCATGAATCCTTCCATCTGATGAAACATGGGTGTATGTGAAATATCTGAATCGCATCTATAAACTTTTCCTGGGACAATAACTCTTATCGGTGGTTTTTCAATTTCCATTGTTCTGACTTGAACAGGAGAAGTATGCGTTCTTAAAACTATTTTGTCATCTATGAAAAAAGTATCCTGCATATCTCTTGCCGGATGATTGGGTGGAAAATTCAATGCTTCAAAATTATAATAATCCAGTTCTATCTCTGGACCTTCTTTTATACTAAATCCCAAACCGGTAAAAATCCGTATTGTTTCATCCAATACCTGCGTTATAGGATGTAACTTACCCAGTGAAATTTTTCTGCCGGGAAGTGTTATGTCAATTTTTTCATTAACTAATTTTTGTTCTTTTTCATTTGATTTTAATATTTGTTCCGAGTGTTTTAATATTTGTTCGATATTTTCAGCAGTTTCATTTATAAGTTTGCCCATTTGCGGTCTTTCATTTTCGGGCAATGAACTTATGCTTCTTAATAAGGCAGTAATAACACCCTTTCTGCCAAGATATTTGATTCTTAATTTTTCCAATTCATCACTTGTTCCACAACTTTCACAAATCTTTTTACATTCTTCCAAAATTTCAATTAAATTTTTATTCATAATTTTAGTTGTTGTTTTTTAAGTTTTTCCAGTTTTGCCGAATTCTTTCAAAAATAATTATCCCTGCCGCTGTTGCTACATTAAGCGATTCTGACTTACCTAAAATAGGTATTTTAACTGATGAATCGGCCTGAGAAATTAAATCCGATTTTAACCCATGAGCTTCATTCCCGAGTAAAAAAGCAATTTTCCCTATAAATTTATGATCAAAATAATTCTCTTTTGCTTTATTATCTGTTGCTATAATTTTTATATCATTTTTTTTAAAAATCTTAATTGTTTCTTTTAAATCCTCAACCTTAATTATTGGAATATTAAAAATAGCACCCATACTTCCACGAATTGTTTTAGGATTATAAATATCAACACAACCTTTGGAGAGTATTATTCCATGCGCACCTGAAGATTCTGCAATACGAATAATTGTACCAACATTTCCAGGATCCTGAATAGCGTCTAATATTAATAATAAAAGGGATTTATTATTCATAGGCAACTGTGAAATTGCGTATGATTTACATTCACTAACCGCTACAATTCCCTGCGAAGTTTCAACCTGTGAAATTTCTGAAATATTTTCGTCTGATACCTGTATGCACTCTATACCTTTTTCTCTGGATTTATTAATTAATTTTATACCATATTCATTTTTAAAAAAATTTTTACTAAAAAGTAAAAAATCTATTTCAATGCCGGAATTTAATGCTGATTCAATAATGTGTATACCTTCAATCACAAATTTATTTTCTTTTATACGAGTTTTTTTATCCTGTAAAATTCTGGTTAATTTAATTTTATTTTGTGTGGTTTTAGAAATACGCATATTTTTTCTCCAAAAAAACAATTAGTATTCTGAAAAAATAATAAATTAAGCTCGATAAATCGAGCAACTACAATTAAATAGGTTAAATTCCTCGAGCTTCTTTAGCCATTTTCACTAATTTTGTAAAACCCGCTTCATCAGAAATTGCCATTTCTGCCAAAATTTTGCGATTAATATTGACATTGGCTTTTTTTAGACCATCAATAAAAATATTATATGTAAGTCCATTTTCACGCACTTTAGCATTGATTCTTGCTATCCATAATTTTCTAAAATCTCTTTTTTTAGCTTTACGATCTCTAAAAGCATAAACCAGAGCTTTTGCTACTGCTTCTTGTGATATACGGGAAAGACGGCTTCTATTCCCATAATATCCTTTAGTCATTTTTGCAACTTTTTTCTTTTTTTTACGTGAGGCACTGCTACTTTTTACCCTTGGCATTGCACTATTCTCCTATTCTCTACTAATTTATAAATTAAGCCTGATAAATCAGGCAACTACAAATAATTAATATACTGTAGAGCAAAATTTTGCGTCTCTACATATTTAAAATTTGATATTAAAGATATGGTAATAAAAGTTTTATACTTTTTTCTTCAGTTTTATGTACCAGACTGCTATGTTTAAATTTCCGTTTTCTTTTAGAAGATTTTTTTGTCAAAAGATGATTTCCAAAAGCACTGTTTCTTTTAACATGTCCTTTTTTTGTTATTTTAAATCTTTTTGCTGCTCCACTATTAGTTTTTAATTTTGGCATATTTTTCCACTCCCTTATTATAACAAATTCATATTTTAAGTCAGTTTTAAGACAAAACAAATACGTTGCAAATCCTTTTTATAGACAGGAATACAAAAAAGTATCTGAATGATTAAATAAAATTATTTTTTTATAAGCATCATTATCATATTAACACCTTCCAGTTTCGGCGGTGTTTCTATATGAGCAATTTCTTGCAAATCGCTGATAATTTTATCTATCACAATCTTACCAAATTCTAAATGTGCCATCTGTCTGCCTTTAAAATTGACTGTGATTTTCACTTTATTTCCTGATTCGATGAATTTACGAATTTGATTTATTTTAATTAATAAATCATGTTCTCCTATTTTTGGATTTAGTTTTATTTCTTTAATTATTGTAAGCTTCTGATGTTTTCTGGACTCCTTTGCTTTTCTATTTAATTCATATTTATATTTTCCAAAATTAATTATCTTGCAAACAACAGGTTCAGAGTCAGAAGCTATCTCAACAAGGTCAAGATTTTGCGAGGAAGCAATTTTTAAAGCTTCTTGAATAGTAATTATTCCTAAATGCTGTCCATCTGCTCCAATGACACGTACTTTTTTAGCTCGTATCATATGATTGATTAATGGGTCTTTAATAACCTATCACCTCCTCTTTATGCTAACTATTTTATCCACAAATCTGGGTAAATAGCATTGACAATTGGCAATTGAGCATTGAGAATTGAGCATTGAGGTTTAAATCCTTTGAAAACATTAGACGTTATTAATATAAATTGAATTATAATGCTCAATTGTCAATGCTCAATTGTCAATGCTCAATGCTCAATCGTCAATAAAATATTTGCAAATTTCAGGCTTACTCCCACAAGCATTTTCAGACTTGTAGGTAACGGTATTTATAATCCTTCTGGTTATGAATTTTTCCAAAAAAAAAGGATGGCATAGCCATCCCTTTTCAGAATTATCCATATTCTTTTTTTACCTTGTGAGCTAATATTGCAAGCTACAAGGTGAGAAACGGATGGTTTCTACTTAAGGGCTTGCGAAAAAATGATTTGGCATTTTCGCATCCTATCTTCAGGTCATCTTTGACCGATTAGTGAGTGTCAAAAACATCGAAATAGCTCGCTATTACTCAGCTTTTGCCACTCACTAATCAGTCAAATCTGACCCAAATCTGTGCACGAAAATGCCAAATCATTTTTTCGCAAGCCCTAATTTAATTTTATTATATAGAAATATTAAAATATGTCAAGTTTTTTTTGCTATTCAAAGACAGTAAAGTTACGAAATACCTGGTATAGGCTGGATTACTGAAGAATTCGAACGTTCAATGAATTTTTCTTAAACACTTTATCCAAGAGGGTTTTGCCTT
>CAYWFU010000009.1:10841-65571 GCA_964457585.1 uncultured bacterium
CTCTGTTTTTGGGATGATTTGTTATTACATTGAAATTTTGAAAAGATACGTATATGTGTTATAATTTTTAAAATTTTAGAGCTTGCTGTTGATGTGTTTATTAATACTTCTATAATTAAATTAAATAATCCTGTAAAAATTTTTTATTTACATAAAGTTATTAAAAAAGTATATGGAGGTAGAAAATGAATAATAAAATTTCCATTTCAATTATTTCACTGATATTTATTATGTTTATTCTTGTCCCAGTAATTGCTTTTTCAGAACCATCGATGAAATCTTCTGATTCTGATAAGGGAAAATCAAAAATAGACAAAAAAATGCTAATTGATAAATTTCTTATTCATCTTAATTTAACACCTGAACAAATAGAATTGGTTGAAAAGACCAATGAGGAATACGGAGAATTATTTTCAGAATTCAAAAAAAAGTTTAAAGAAAAAAGACAGGCAATAATGGAAATTTTAGATGATGAGAACCTGGATAAGAATGAAGAAATACTTAATATTGTTCAGGAAATAAAATTATTAAGAGAAGATATTTTGAAAAAGAAACAGGAACGAGAAAATGCAATTAAAAAACTGCTTACTCCCGATCAATTAGAAAATTTAAATAATCTCAAAGAAAAGATAAAAAATAAAATAATAGAAAAAAAGGAAAGAAAAAAGAAAAAATGAAAAATGTAATTCATCTATCGTAAATACGATCAATCTATTAAATTTTCCATTTTATCAATTTTAATTGGAGTAAATGTTGAATTTAAACAAAAGCATTTATAATATAACAATTGAATACTTAAAAACATTTTTTGTCAGTATTTCATATCTTTTATTTACAAAAAATCCTTTATTGGGATTATTCATTTTTGTTTTGATATTAACAAATCCCGTCTCCTGCACTTTAGCTATAATAGCTTTTGCTTCATTAATTGTTGCAGGGAAACTCTTTGGAATGTTAAGAGAGCAGATGGTATCAGGTCTTTTTACGTATAATTCAATTTTAATTGGACTTTTAATGGGATATATTTATGATATTTCTTTTACATCAATAATTTTTACTATTGCTGCTTCGTTTTTTACTTTTTTGTTAAGTTATGCGATGTTTTCTTTTCTTAATTATTTTTCAAAACTGCCTATTCTTAATTTACCTTTTGCCATATCAGCCATTTTAGTTTATCTTTCATCCGGACGTTATAGTAATCTTTTAAGTGCAAATCATTCATATTTATCAGTTCTTAACATAGATAGTTTACCATTCTGGATTTCAGGATTATTAAAATCATTAGGCATTATTATATTTATGCCTTATGACCTTATTGGTTTATGTATTATTATACTAATGCTCATTTTTTCTCGCATATATTTCTTCTTGATTATTGTCGGATATTATACGGGTACATTATTTTTATTCTTATTTAAGGGATCGTTTCAACAGGCTTTTTCTGACCCATATTCATTCAATTTTATTTTAATAAGTCTTGCATTAGGAGGTTTATTTTTAATTCCGTCTTTAAAAACATACATAATAGCAATTACAGGAGTATTAATATCTGTTTTTATTCTTGATGCAGGGAGTGTTTTCTGGTCATCATACAATATCCCTGTTTTTACATTTCCTTTTGTGGCAGTTGTAAGTCTTATTCTGCTCGTTACTCAATTAAATAAATTTCCTTTTGTTACAATTGTTTTTTTATCTTCTCCAGAAGAGAATCTGGAGCATTATATCAATTATTCCGCGCGTTTTCGTTCTAATATTCCTCAACCGCATCTTCCTTTTACAGGTGAATGGAAAGTATATCAGGGATTTAATGATGAGTGGACACATAAAGGAATATGGGAAAATGCTGTCGATTTTGTAATAGAAGATAAATCAGATAAAAAAAATTTTGAAAATAATGGCGCCATACTTGAAGACTATTATAGTTTTAATAAACCTGTATTTTCCCCTATAACTGGCACTGTAATCGATGCAGGTGATGATTTGCCTGATAATCAGATTGGTTATATTGACAGAGAAAATAAATGGGGAAACTATATTATTATCTTAAGCAGTTCAGGTTTTTATGTTGAGATTTCTCATCTTGCAAATAAATCTATTATTGTTAAACAGGGAGATCATATCAGAGCAGGGCAGCTTATTGGCAGATGCGGGAATTCAGGACATTCTCCTGAGCCGCATATTCATATGCAATGCCAGAATCTTCCATATATAGGAGCGCCTGCTGTGCCCTTTTTCTTTTCAAATTGTATTATAAATAATAAATATTTTTTCAATGAAAATAGTCTATCTAAAGGACAGAAAATTTACCCCATGCCTTATAATAGAGAACTTGATTTAAAGCTCCAGTTCATTCTTGATGATAAATTCATCTATGATTTTTTTAAAAATGATAAAAAGACGGGTTCCGTTGAGTTTCAAATTTGCATGAATCAAGATGGTGCGTTCTATTTTTTTGATAAAAAAAATTATGCATTATTATTTTTTTCAAGAATAGATAATATTTTTTCATTTTATCGCTTTGAAGGCAATTATAATTCCCCTTTAAAATATTTTTTTATAGCTTTACCTAGACTTCCAATATCCGAAGAACAAATAAAATGGGATGACCAGATTAATCCAATCCTGTTTAATAAAAAATATAGTATTTTTATTAAATCATTTAACCACAGGTTATTTAATGCTTTCGGATGCTATGAACTTACAAAAGATAATAGAGTTACAGGAGAGATATTATTTAAAACTTTTTATGAAAAAGTAAAAATACAAACTAATTTGATTTTTTCTAAATCAAAAGGATTTGAAGAATTAGAAATGGTTGATAAAAACAATGTTTTTAAATTAATAAGGAGTACATAATATGATAAAAAAAGTTAGTATATTATTAATGTTGATTTTATTTCCAATTAGTATTTCTTCAAATGACAGCCTTTCAAAAGCATATTTATATTTCTTGTCCCAGCAATATAAGGAGGCTATTATTTATTACAACCAGGCACAGCAGGAATTCCCTGATAGTATTGAACCTGCATATGGTTTGTATAACTGCTATTTGTATTTGGGAGATTATAACAATGCTGCTTTAATTATGGAAAAAGCTCGTAATAAGCATGGTGAAAATTTTTTTATTAATAATAAACTTGTATATGTCTATGCACTTTTAAATAATAAAATAAAGGCAGAGACTATTTACAGCGAAACAATAAAATTTCTAAATTCTAAAAATGCGATTGATTTAGAAAAAAGAAAATACTATGGGCAGGAATATGCTCCAGATATATTACATCAGGAAATGCTGAATTCAATTGGTTATGGATTTTATTATGCTGGTAATTATTCGGAATCTGTAAAGTGGTTTAAAAAAGCTGTAAAAAAATTTCCGCAGAATGTATATTTCCCTTATTCTTTATCATATGCAAGAGTTGCCAGAGCATCCAGTTTAAAATCATATGCAGATGTATATAGCGGAATATTATCTTATTCAGAAAATGATTTATTTAAAAATGGTACATACAGCGGCATATCTATTGGAACAATCCTGAATAAAACACATAGTTTAAACGCTTCTTACAATTATACAATTCTAAAAAAGACAGATGCAGCATCAATAAATTCTGACTCAGAATTATCGCAAGATGAAATTGTTTTGAAATATGAAAATTTTAGAAAATTAATAAAAGATACTTCGTTACTTTTTGGCGGGCGTTTTACTGATTCCAACATGCTCGGTTCGGAAAAAGAAAATACACTATTTATAAGGCACAGATCAGGAATAAAATCATATGTCCCTGAAGTGCTTTACAGCTTTTCAAATTTTAATTATTTTTCTTTATGGCAGATTTCTCCTAATGTAACATATTACCGTTCAAATTATTCTATTTTCATAAATGGAAATTTTATTAGCAAAATATCAGAAGATAAAGATAATAGTTATAATAATGAAGTAAAAGATACACAATTTTCTGAGGGGCTTGGTTTTACTTATAATTGGAAAAAAGTAAGCTTATCTACAGAAGCAGACTTTGGAGATAGAAAATTTCTTATCGAATCAGATGGTGATGTAAACCACAATTCGTTTAAAACGCTTCAACATAAAATAAAAGGAACTTTATCAACAAAACCCTTTGAAGATATTCCTGTAACTTTTTATTATGTAATTAGCTATTCAAAATACGATGATTATACATTAACCTTAAATATGGGAGGGATAACATTACAATGGTAAAAAAATATTATTTTACAATTTTAATATTTTTGTTTTTTATTAATGTTGATGTGTTTTCAGCCAATCAATTAACGGATGACAAAATAGCTGAATCATATGAGAAATCATATCTTCTCGAAGATATACAAAAATATCAGGATGCGATACAGGTGCTGCTTCCAATCTTAAAAGAATATCCCAATGGATATACAATCAATTTAAGATTAGGTTGGCTTGCGTATTTGAAAGGCAGTTATCAGGATGCTTTAAATTATTATCAAAAATCTCTGACAATATTTCCATCCTCAATAGAAGTTATGCATAAGATATCTCTTGTTCATTATGCGCGGCAAAATTGGAATGAAATGGAAGAAGAAAATTCAATAATAATCAGGCTGGATTATTTAAATTCATCAGCAAATTACTGGTATGCGATTGCATTAAAAAATCAAAAAAAATATCAGACATCTGAAAATGTTTGCAGAAGGATGCTTGTATATTATCCGACTTCAACTTCTTTTTTATACGAATTGGCAGAAAATTTGTATTTAAAAGAAGAGTATGATGAAGCTCTTACACATTTTAACTCTGTATTAATATTAAGTCCTTATAATCATGAAGCAAAAAAATATATTGAATTAATTAATTCTAAAAAGAAAAAATAAGGGGAAAAGCATGGACATGGAAAAATTGAAAAATCTGGCAATTTCCGAATCTGGCTTTATATTTGATCCTGAAATGGGAGAAAGTTATAACACAAATAAAACAGGTATATTCATTTTTAAACTTTTAAAAGAAGGTATTGAAACAGATAAAGTTATTGGGGAAATTTCTAAAAAATATGATGTAAGCAAAAACACTGCGGAAAAGGATGTTCTTCAATTTTTAGAAACATTAAAATTTTATCATTTAATATAAAGGAATAAATATGTCATATACAATTGCTGTAAGCGGAATAAACGCAACCGATAATCCAGGCCCAGGGACAGGAATAGCAAGAAGCTTAAAAGAATCAAAACTTGATGTTAAAATTATTGGCTTTGCTTATGATTCAATGGAACCAGGGATTTCAATGGATTGGTTAATAGATAAATCTTATATAATGCCTTATCCTTCTTCTGATGTTGAATTTTATAAAGAGAGGATTTCTTATATTAATGATAAAAACAAAATTGATGTAATTATCCCATCGCTGGATGTTGAGCTGCCGCTTTATATGAAAATAGAAAATGATTTAAAAAAAATGGATATTGGGATAATGATCCCATCCGAGGAATCATTTAAACGAAGAGGCAAGGATAAAATTTCCGAACTTGCCGGACAAATTGGCTTAAAAACACCAGAATCAATAAATATGACATCATTTAAAGATATTGATGATGCTATTATAAAGTTCGGATTTCCTTTAATGATAAAAGGACCATTTTATGAAGCATATAAAGTAAATACAAAAAATGAAGCTATTGAACAATTTAATTGTATGGCAATTAAATGGGGATTCCCGATAATTGCGCAAAAATATATTTATGGCGAAGAATATAACTTAATAGGTCTTGGAGATGGTAAAGGCAAAGATATAGGACATGTTGCAGTAAAAAAAATGCTTATAACAAAACTTGGGAAAATATGGACAAATGTAAGCATTAAAAATGAAAAAATCAGTAAAGCAGCGACCAAAATGAATAAAGTACTTAAATGGAACGGCGGATATGAACTGGAATTAATGCTTGATTCTGCTTCTAAGGAATTTTATCTAATAGAAATTAATCCAAGATTTCCTGCATGGATCTATATGGCATCTGCTATTGGAGTAAATCTTCCTGAACGTATGGTGAGAAAAATATTAAGAATGTCATATGAAAAACACTCTAATTATCTTGCGGGCAAAGTGATGATTAGGTATACAAGCGAAATAATAAAGGATATTATGGATTATGATAAACTAATAACTATGGGGGAAAACTAACATGTCAAAAGAATTATATACTCCGCCAATAATAAAAAAACAGATAGTAGGAATAATGAACAAAATGGGAAATATACAGTCCAGATTATACAGAGAAGATATCGATGGTGTTCCTGTGGAGAAACTTACAAAAAATTTTGGCAGTCCTTTATTTGTTTTTAGCGAAAAAACTCTTAGAAGAAAATATTCTGATTTGCATCGTATTTTTTCAACAATGTATCCGAAGGTTCAATTTTCCTGGTCATATAAAACAAATTATTTAGGAGCTATCTGCCTGACACTTCATGATGAAGGCGAAATTGCGGAAGTTGTGTCTGATTTTGAATATGACAAAGCGCGTTCATTAGGTGTTGAAGGGAAAAATATTATTTTTAATGGTCCGTATAAAGGAGCGGCAGCTTTAAGAAAAGCTTTTATTGAAGATGCAATTGTGAACCTTGATAATTTTGATGAAATATATCTTGCGGAAAAAATTGCAAGAGAACTTAAAAAGAAAATTAAAGTTGGGATAAGAATTAATATGGATACAGGGATTAAACCACAATGGGATAAATTTGGATTTAATCTTGAATCAGGAATTGCGCATGAAGCTGTGAGCAGGCTGGCTAAAAGTAATTTTTTAAAACCTGTTGGACTGCATTCACACATCGGCACATTTATACTTGAACCCAAAGCTTATGCATCTGAAACAGAAAAAATGGTCACATTTATGCATGACATCAAAGCGCAGCATAAAATTGAGATCGAATATATAGATATCGGAGGCGGATTCCCATCAAAAAACAGACTAAAAGGAATATATTTACCTCCTGAAGTAGTTATACCGGGTTTAGATAAATATGCTGAGGCAATATGTGATACATTAAACAGATTGATAAAAACAGATCATTATCCAAGACTTTATCTGGAAAGCGGAAGAGCAATAGTTGATGAAGCAGGTTATCTTATTTCAACAGTCGTAGCCCAGAAGAATCTCCCTGACAATACAAAAAGTTATATTATAGATGCTGGAATTAACTTAATGTTTACAAGCACATGGTATAATTATTATATTCAACCATCAAAATTATTAGAAGGCATACCTGAACCTGGAAGAATTTACGGCCCTTTATGTATGAATATTGATGTTGTTGCAGATAATGTGTATCTGCCTCCTCTGCCAATAGGGAGCCAATTGGTTATAAGTCCTATGGGAGCGTATAACGTAACTCAATGGATGCAGTTTATTTCTTATAGACCTGCAGTTGTTATGATTATGAAAGATGGAACGCCTGAATTAATCAGGCGAAAAGAAAAACTTGAAGATATTACCAATTGTGAACTTATTCCGAAAAGTTTAAAAAAGTAACTATACCCAGAGTTGAGAAAATAATCCCAGTCTATGAAGCTCAATTATTAACTTATCTAAAGTTGTCAGGAGTAAAAGTGTATTCAAAGATTCAATATTTTACAATAATGACTCAATTTTATTTTTAGTAAATAATAATTGAGATGTAAGTATATCAATAGATGTTTCTAATTGCGTATCCAATGCCGAATCCTTTTTTATATCTTTTTCTTTATCTTTCTTTTCTTTTAGTTTTTGCTGTAATTCTAATCCTGTACTGTCACTTTTCCCTTTTAAATATTCCATTTGTTTTTCTTCAACTTTAGAATTTTCTTCATCATTTTTCTGTCGATAAACAAGAATCTGCTGTTCAGTCGGCATTTCAGATATTATATCCGGAATAATTCCTTCGCCATGGATACATTTACCGCTTGGGGTATAATATTTAGCAGTTGTTAATCGGAGTCCTGATGACTCTCCAATCGGAATAATACTTTGAACAGATCCTTTTCCAAAAGTTTTAGTCCCTATAATTATTCCGCGATTCCAATCCTGAACCGCACCTGCTACAATTTCTGATGCACTGGCGCTTCCTACATTTACCAATACTGCAAGCGGATAATCCGGATGGGAAGGTTCCTTATCTGCAAAAAACTGCATGTTTTGTCCTGATATTCTTCCTTTAGTATATACAAGTAATCTGCCTCTTGAAATAAACTTATTAGCAACTTCTACTGCTACATTCAGCAATCCGCCCGGATTATGCCTTAAATCCAATACCAATGCCTGCATACCCTGTTTTTCTAAACCAACAAGAGCTTTTTCTAATTCCTCACCTGTTTTAGATTTAAATTCGGTTAATCTTATATATCCAATATTATTACGCAGCATTGAATATTTTACTGATATGATCGGAATTTGAGCGCGGACAAGTGTATATTTAATTAATTCCTGATGCCCTTCCCTGTAAATACTTATTGTAACTTTTGTCCCGGTTTCTCCCCTCATCTTATTTATAGCTTCATATAATGTCATATCCTTTGTATATTCTTCTTCTATTTTTACTATTCTGTCACCAGCTAATACTCCAGCCCGAAACGCAGGAGTATCCTCAATTGGAGAAACAACTGTAAGTATATTGTCTTTAATTGTAACTACAATACCGAGTCCGCCAAAAACACCTTTTGTTTGTATCTTAAGATCATTGTATTCTTCTTTATCCATAAATTGACTATGCGGATCAAGAGTACCCAGCATCCCTCTAACTGCTCCTTTAACTAGATCTTCAGCCTTAATTTCATCAACATAGCTTTCTTGTATAATTGAAAGAACATCAGAAAAAGTTTTTAAATTTTCATAAAGACTTTTCACCTGATTGGATGGAGCTCCCCAGAGCAATTTACTCCCTGCTAAAAATAATAAAATAAAAACAAGCAAATTTAATAATTTAAATTTATTTTTAATCATTAACACTTCTCCTATTTATATAAATTATTCTTCAATCTTTCTTACAAACCATGCTTCAGGATCCGATGGTTTCCCGTTTTCTCTTATTTCAAAATAAAGATATGCGCCTAATGAAGTTCCGCTATCCCCTACTTTACCTATAACCTGATTATAATTAACAACAGCTCCCATCTCAATTAAGACTTCTGACAAATATCCATAAACAGTATAAATATTTTTCCCATGATCAATAATTAAAACTTTGCCAAAGCCATATAACCAATCTGAATATCTAACAACACCATTACCGACAGCTCTTACTCCTTCTCCAAAATCTGTTTTGATTTTTATTCCTTTTTCAAAAACAGCATTACCGGATTGTGTATTTTTTTGCTCTCCATAAGTGGAAACCAATCTACCTTTTAATGGCATTGAGATATTGCCTTTTTTTATTTCATTGCCATTATATGGAGTTTCACTCAATAAAAATTCTATTAGTTTCTGTAAATTTTTCTCTGCTTCATTATATTCATTGATATTTTTTAGTATTAATTTATTTTTATCTTTTTTAAATATTTCAGGTATATTTTGCTTAATAAAAGAAACTGTTTTATTATAATTATCTGAATTTCTTTTAGATAAATTCATTAAAACATTTTTTAATACTTTCTTTTGTGGATTATAGTAATTTGTATTTTCAAAGTCCAGTAAAATTTTATATTTATCTATTTTTTTTTGTGATTTATAAAATTCTTTAAATGATTTTTTTATTTTTACGTTCTTATCTTCTTCCGGAATAGTATTTTGAGCATTTATTAATACTCTTCCAAAAAAAATAAAAAAGGAAATGAAAATTATTTTAGTCTGGATTCTATTACTCATAGGGCACTTCATTTTCATTCCCCATTCTGTATTTACATTTAATTAATATTAAACAAATTTCCAATTATCGGAATAAAAAATCCCATTCCAAAGATAATTAAAGTTTCCTGCATAGATAGATAATATAACGGTAAGTCTGCTGAAAGATATGAAAATCCCAGCTTTAAAAAAATAATTGCTATTACTGTTGAAAATACTCCAACAAAAACACCTGCCATTATAAATGGTATATGGATAAAACTTTTTCCCGCACCAAGTAATTTCAACCTATTTTTATGTGCATTAAGATATTTATGACAATTTATTGTGGAGCTTAACATAAGTAAAAAACCAAATATTAATGATACACGTTGAATAAAAACTGTAATAAATTCTATATTCTTAAAGCTGGTGTCTAATGAATCTATCCATTCTTCTCCAAAATCAGTCTCTTCAACTTCAATCCTTTTTGCTAAAAAATCTACCAAATCTTTAACTTTATCTTTACTCCACACTTCTTTTTTTAAAATAATGCTGTATGTTACAGGAATAGGATTAAAATCAAGAGAATTAACAACTTCTCCTAACTCTTTATTTTCTTTATAAATACGTTCTTTTACTTTCTCCGGGTTTACATATGTAAAATTATATATATTAGGAAATTCATTAACTGCTTTTTCAAAACTTTTTCTATCAGCATTTTCTTTCAAATAAGTAATTATTTCATATTTAGATTTTTTTTCTTCAATTACTTTGCTGAAATTATCCTGAATTAATAATCCTAATCCTAAAAAAATTAATCCTAAAATGTAAACAAAACACATAAAAAAATAAGGAAAAATAGCTTCTGAAAGATATAAAGCAGTAATTTTCAGATATATTACTAAATTATTAAACATTATCCAATATCCCTTCTAATTTATCTGTTCTGCCTTTTTCTGTTTCATCACTAATAATTTTCCCATTTGATAAAGTAATTATGCGCTTCTTTTTTGGAAAATCATCTGCTATTTTTTTATTCTGAGCTGTAATAACTATTGTAACAGATCCTAATTCCTGCAATTCAACAATTTTTTGTATTACTTTTTCTGCAAATTGCGGTTCAAGCATTTCCCATAATTCATCTGCAATTATCAAACCTTGCTCCATAACAAACGCACGGCATATTCTGGCAATTTTATTTTCCTGCCATGAAAGCTCGCTTGCTAAATAATTTTTTTTATTTGTAATCGCCATCTGATCAATAATATGATTTATATGTTGATCCCTGTCTTTTTTGGATTTTCCTATAATATATAAAGGTAATTCAATATTTTCATGCACTGTTAAATCGGCAAATAAATCAAATTCATCCATAACAATACCCATTTCCCGGCGCGCTAGCGCAAGTCCATGATAACTTATGGCTGAAAGAGTTCTGCTTCTGACATTTATTTGTCCTTTGTTAGGTTTTTCAAGACCTGTCAACAGCTTAAGCAATGTTGTTTTCCCGGCTCCATGACCACCTACAAAAAATACCAGTTCCCCTTCATTAATTCTTAAATCAATATTATTTAATGCTTGATTAGTTGGTCCATAATCTTTATAAACATTATTAAAAATAATCATTTTTAATTTTCCTGGTTTTATCTGATTGCTGATACCTGACACCTGAACACTTACAAAGATTTCTTCTTTAATACCTCATTGACATTTTCAATAACATCATTAACAGTAAGTTTATAAAATTTAAATAAATCTTCTGTGGAACCTGATTGTCCGAATTTATCATTAATTCCAATCCGCTTTAAAATTACCGGATAATTTTCTATTAATACTTCAGCAACTGCGCTTCCGAGTCCTCCAATAATTGAGTGTTCCTCGATTGTTATAACAGCTTTTGTTTCTTTTGCAGAAGAAATTATTATTTCTTTATCTATAGGTTTAATTGTAGACATATTAATTACTGTACAATCAATATTTTGTTTGCTTAACTCATTTGCTGTTTCTATTGCAATATTTACTCCTAAACCAGCTGCGATCAGAGTAATATCCCTACCCTTTCTAATCATTACACCTTTTCCCAGATGAAATTCATAGTTTTCATCAAAGAATACCGGAGATTTGGGTCTGCTTGTTCTTATATAAAAAGGACCGGGAGTATTTGCCGCCGCAAAAACCGCTTTTATGGTTTCAATACCATCTGCAGGAACAATTATTTTCATATTAGGAATAACACGCATGATAGCAATATCTTCAATTGCTTGATGAGATGATCCGTCTTCCCCGACTGAAATACCGCTATGGCTTCCAACAATTTTCACATTAAGATTCATACTTGAAACAGTATTCCTGACCTGTTCCCATGCCCTGCCGGTTGAAAAAACTGCAAATGAACTTGCAAAAACTATTTTTCCTGAAAGAGCAAGTCCGGAAGCTAAACCTATAAGATTCTGTTCTGCTACTCCCACATTAAAAAATCTATCAGGAAATTTCTCTTTAAATAAAGATGATTTGGTTGATCCTGATAAATCTGCATCAACTGCAACAACATTAGGATTTTCAATTCCTAATTTTACTAATGCTTCACCATATGCTTCTCTTGTAGCTTGAGATTTCACTTTTTTTACCTCTTTTTAATTATTTTTCAATTCTTCTAAAGCTTTTTTCCCTTCTTCTTTTGTTGGCGGCGTACCATGGAATTTGCATTGTCCTTCCATAAATGAAACACCTTTACCCTTAATAGTATTCGCAATAATAATACTTGGCTGTCCTTTTATTTGCTCTGCTTTATCTAAAGCAGATACTATTTCAGTCAAGCTATGTCCATTAATTTTCTGCACATTAAAACCAAAAGCGCGCCATTTTTCAGGTAAAGGATTAACATTCATAATGTCTTCAACTTTACCGTCTATCTGCAGTCCATTAAAATCCTGGATTACACATAAATTATCCAGTTTATAATGAGCGGCTGCCATAGCTGCTTCCCATATTTGTCCTTCCTGGCTTTCCCCATCGCCAATCAGAGCATAGATTCTATAATTTTTTTTATCAAGCCGGGCAGCAAGAGCCATACCGCAAGCAATTGAAAGTCCCTGTCCGAGAGAACCTGTGGAACAGTCCACTCCGGGAGTAACCTTGTAATCCGGATGTCCCTGCAATATACTCCCCAATTTTCGTAAAGTATCAAGTTCTGATAAATCGAAAAACTCTCTGCGTGCCAGACAGGCATATAATACCGGGGCTGAATGCCCTTTTGATAAAACAAATCTATCTCTATCAATCCATTTAGGATTTTTTGGATCTATTTTCATTTTATGAAAATATAAAATTGTTAAAATATCTGTAGAAGAAAGCGAACCTCCAGGATGACCCGATGATGATTCAACCAGCATACAAATAATATCCTGACGAATTGTATTCGCCATATTTTCTAAATATTTATAATCCATTTAAACTCCCTCACTAATTTTTTTTAAAAACAAAGCTATACTCAGCGAGGGCATAAAATTTCGTTTTTTGCTGGTCTTGAACATCGATAGCTACGTTGCTCAGGTTCGAAATAGTACAAAACTATTTCTCACCTTCGCGCCTTGCTCTCTATGTCCAATCCTCACCGAAAAAATCGAAATTTTATGACCTCGCTGAGTATAATTATACGATTATTTCTTTTTTAATTCAAGTAATATAAATTGAGTATATTTATAATTTGACAAATATATGGATATTCTGATATATTCACAGCTGTAGAGACGCAAAATTTTGCGTCTCTACAGTTTCGTAAACCTGATTAACTTGGGTATAATATAAACGGAGGATATTATTAAAAATGGTACAAATTAATCAATCTTTAGTAAAAGACTTAAGAGAAAGAACCAGTGCGGGTATAATGGATTGTAAAAAAGCACTAGAAGAAAAAAATGGAGATATTGAAGCTGCTATTGAATATTTGCGGCAGAAAGGGATTTCTAAAGCAGCAAAAAAATCTGTCAGGGAAGCTTCTGAAGGCTGCATAAGTTCATACATTCATGCTGGCGGAAAACTGGGAGTTTTGGTAGAAGTTAACTGTGAAACAGATTTTGTTGCAAAAACAGAAGACTATAAAGAACTCAGTAAGGATATTGCAATGCATATTGCAGCAATGAATCCTATTTATATAAAAAGAGAAGATATTCCTCTGGATGTATTGGAAAAAGAAAAAAATATTTATAGGGAGCAAATAGCAACTTCTGGTAAACCAGCTAATGTTATTGAAAAAATTGTTCAGGGTAAAATAGAAAAATATTATACTGAAGTCTGCTTACTGGAACAGCCTTTTGTTAAAATTCCTGAAAAATCCATTCAGGAATTGATAACAGAGAAAATCTCCAAATTAGGAGAAAATATAGTTGTAAAACGTTTTGTAAGATTTAAAATCGGTGAAAATTAAAATGAACAATAAAAAACCTGTATTCAAAAGAATTCTTTTAAAACTCAGCGGAGAAGCATTAGCAGGAAAAGAAGGTTATGGACTGGACCCGAATATCATAAATTCAATTGCTGCGCAAATAAAAGAAATTAAGGATCTTGGAGTAGAAATCGCCATTGTTATCGGCGGTGGAAATATTTATCGTGGAATAGCAGCCAGCGCACAGGGAATGGATCGCTCGACAGCAGATTATATGGGAATGCTTGCAACTGTTATGAATTCTTTATGTTTGCAGGATGCTCTTGAAAAAAGAGGACTTTTTACACGTGTTCAAAGCGCTATTGAGATGGAAAAAATATGTGAACCTTATATAAGACGGCGAGCTATACGGCATCTTGAAAAAGGCAGACTTGTTATTTTTGCTGCAGGCACAGGAAATCCTTATTTTACTACCGACACAACTGCTGCTTTAAGAGCAATAGAGTCTTGTTCGGATATTATTTTAAAAGCAACTAAAGTTGATGGTGTTTATTGCTCAGACCCATTCATAAATGCAAATGCACAAAAATTTGATTCCTTATGTTATTTAGATGTAATAAAAAAAGGGCTTAAAGTTATGGATACCACCGCAATTACTTTATGCATGGAAAATAAAATACCAATAATTGTTTTTAATATGACAAAAGAAGGTAATCTTAAAAAAATTGTCTGTGGAGAAAATATAGGGACGATAGTTAAATAGTCAGGAGGAAAATTTTATGATAGAACAAATTATTAAACAGGCTGAAGATAAGATGAAAAAAACCATTGAAGTTACTAAACATGAATTTGGCAACACACGCACAGGACGAGCTTCTACAAAACTAATTGATAATTTGAAAGTTGAATATTATAACTCGCAAATGGTCATCACTCAATTAGCAACAATATCTATTCCTGATGCACGAACAATTACAATTCAACCATGGGATAAAGGTTCTCTTGAAGCAATTGAAAAAGCTATTCAGAAAGCTGATATTGGACTTACTCCAGTTAATGATGGAAATTTAATCCGTATTAATATACCCTCATTAACAGAAGAACGGCGCAAAGATCTGATTAAAATTATACATAAAATATCCGAAGAACAAAAAGTTTCAATTCGAAATATAAGAAGAGATACTAATGAACTGATTAAAGAACGTAAAAAGAAAAATGAAATTTCAGAAGATGATAATAAAAAAGCATTGGATAAAGTCCAGGTAATAACTGATAAATTTATTGTTGAAATAGATAGTTTAACAAAACATAAAGAACGTGAAATTATGGAGTTTTAATGCTGGACACCAATGATATAAAAATATTACATCAAAAGGTTAAATTAGAAAATTTACCTGTTCATATTGCTATTATTATGGATGGTAACGGGCGATGGGCGCAAAAAAAACATAAACTGAGAATAAGCGGACATAGAGAAGGAATAAACAGAGTAAGAGAAATTGTCAGATGTTCCGGTAATATCGGGATAAAATATTTAACTTTATATGCTTTCTCTATTGAAAACTGGAAACGGCCTCGCACAGAAGTTACTGCTCTAATGAGTCTTTTAAAAGAATTTTTACGAAAAGAAGTGGATGATTTAAATAAAAATAATGTAACAATACGGTATATTGGACGCATACACGAGCTTCCTGAATCAGTGCAGAAAGAAATGCAGAAAGCAAAAAAAACATTAGAAAACAATACTGGGCTTGTCCTTACATTAGCTTTAAATTATGGCGGACGGGCAGAAATCATTGATGCTGTTCATAAAATTGTGAATGATGTCAAATCCAATAAAATAGCTCTGGAAAAAATACAGGAAGAATCCTTTAGCGCCTATTTATATACTTCTTTTTATCCTGATCCTGACTTACTTATAAGAACAAGCGGAGAAATAAGAATCAGCAATTTTCTACTCTGGCAGATTGCTTATTCTGAAATATTTATCACACCAGTACTCTGGCCTGATTTCAAAGAAAAAGAATATCTTGAAGCAATATTGGATTATCAAAAACGTCATAGAAGATTTGGAGGGATATGAAAAGGGAGAACTATGCTGCTGCAAAGAATATTAAGTAGTCTGGTCTTAATTCCTACCATACTCCTGATACTTTATTACGCTCCATTCTCAATTTTTCTATTAACAATAAATATAATAGCTTTTTTAGGAATTTATGAATTCATCAAAATGGCAGGGAAGAAAAATATAAAAGTTAATTTAGTAATTGCTTATGGTTTAACATTTATCTTCATATGGGGAAATTCGATTCCTGATGCTAATTTATTTAATAAAAAATGGTATGATTTATTAGGGTTTATAATTATTTTAATAAATTTTTTTATACAATTAAAAAAAGTAAGACAGAATGAAATTAGCAATAATATTATGTGGAGCATATGTATTGTATTTTATATTGGACGAGCTTTAGACCATGCTATTCTTTTATATAAATTAGAAATTAATTTAGTTTTATTGGTTTTATTAATCACATGGGCAAATGATACCGGAGCATATGCGATAGGTACAATGTTTGGCAAGCATAAGCTAGCTCCAAAAATAAGCCCCGGTAAATCATGGGAAGGAAGTATTGCCGGTTGTATATTTGGAATAACCACCTTTATTATTTTTAAACTAATCAGTGGAATAAAAATATTATTAACAATTTCTTATTTTGAAATTTTGATTGGAGGTTTAATCATAAGTATTGCCGGACAATTGGGGGATCTATTTGAATCATATATAAAACGCACTTTTAATGTAAAAGATTCGGGTAATTTAATTCCCGGTCATGGCGGACTGCTTGACCGTATTGATAGTTTAATTTTTGCTTTTCCTGTAACATATTATTATTTTCAGTTATTGCTTTCATTAAAAGCGAGATAAATAATGAAAAATATTATTATTTTTGGTTCTACGGGCTCTATTGGGCAGAATACGCTGGAAATAGTTAAAAATTTTCTTAATGATTTCAAAGTTATTGGGATAACCGGAAATAAAAATTACAAATTATTGGCAAAACAAATTAAAGAATTTAGACCAAAATATGTAGTAATTGGAGATGAAAATTATAAAAATAAATTAATTAATGAATTGGGAAATATTAAAATTAAAATACTGATCGGTGAAGATGGTCTTTTTGAACTATCGTGCTTATCAGAAGTAGATATGATTGTCGTTGCTCTGACCGGAACTGTTGGGCTTAAACCTGTACTTAATGCAATTGAAAATAAAAAAGACCTGGCATTAGCTAATAAAGAAGTCATTGTCATGGCCGGAGATTTAGTAATAAATGCTGCCAAAAAAAATGGTACGAAAATATTACCGGTAGATAGTGAACATAGCGCAATTTTTCAATCACTTGATAAAAATAATTTTAATGCTGTTAAAAAATTAATTTTAACTGCATCTGGCGGTCCATTTCTTAATTTACCTATAAAAAAATTTAGAAAAGCAACCATTAAAGAAGCCTTAAATCATCCTAAATGGAAAATGGGACAAAAAATATCGATTGATTCGGCAACAATGATGAATAAAGCTCTGGAAGTTATTGAAGCTCACTGGTTATTTAATATGGATTTTGAAAAAATTGAAGTTCTGATTCATCCTGAAAGTATTATCCATTCTATGGTAGAATATATTGATGGATCTATTATCGCTCAATTAGGCCGTACTAATATGCAAATACCTATTCAGTATGCTTTAACTTATCCGGAAAGAAAAAGAATAAATTTAACCCCTCTGGATTGGAGAGAAATTTCTAAACTTACATTTTCTTTACCGGATACAAAAAAATTCCCGTGCTTGAAATATGGATTCATTGCAGGTAAAATCGGAAGAACAATGCCGGCAGTTTTGAATGCAGCCAATGAAATTGCAGTTAATTATTTCCTTTCTGAAAAAATTAAATTTATTAATATCCCTGATGTGGTAAAATATTGTATGGACAACCATAAAATAGAAAAAAAATTAAATCTTGATATAATTATAAATGCCGATAAATGGGCGCGTGAATTTGCAGCACAATATATTGAAAAGAATTTGATAAGCTGTAGAGACGTAAAATTTTGCGTCTCTACTACTGGAGGTTTATAATGTTTTATAATTTTGCTTTATTAAATGTAAATATTTCTGATATTTTGTATTTTATTTTTGTACTTGGAATAGTAATTTTTGTTCATGAGTTAGGGCATTTTCTATTAGCTCGAAAAGTTGGTATAAAAGTTGAAAAATTTTCTCTGGGAATGGGGCCGAAAATTTTTGGTTTTCGTAAAGGGGATACAGAATATATATTATCTTCTCTTCCTGTCGGAGGATATGTTAAGATGTCAGGAGAAAATTTAGAAGAAGAAGAGACGGAAACAGAAAAACAAAAAGAAATCCCGTTAGAAGAAAGCAAACAAAAATTTTATAATAAAACTGTTTTACAGCGAGCAATGGTTGTCTCTGCAGGACCATTAATGAACATTTTTCTTGCAATTTTAATATTTACTTTTGTTTTTATGATTGGCGTACCACTCATCAGCAATAAGGTCGGTGATATTATAAAAAACTCACCGGCAGAAAGTGCCAGCATACTTCCCGGAGATAGAATAGTTGCTATTGATGATACTGAAGTTGAATTATGGGATGACATTACAAAAATTATCCATGCAAATCCCGGTAAGACTCTCAAATTAACTATTGAGAGAGGGAATGAAAAAATATCTAAAACCATAGTACCAAGAAACGAAAAAATCATTAACATTTTTAATGAAGAAGTTGAAATTGGAATAATAGGAATAAGTATTGGGGATAAACCTGATTATATAATAAAAAAATACAATCCATTTCAATCATTCTCTTTTGCTTTAAAGCAAGTTTATAATATAACAAAGAATACTTTTATAGGTCTTGCAATGATGCTGCGCAGAAAAATAGAAGCAGATGTTGCAGGCCCGATTGGTATATTTCAGTTAACTAGTGAACAAGCACGCGCTGGATTTAGAAATTTATGGACATTTATTGCTGTTTTAAGTATTAATCTAGGGATTATGAATCTTTTACCATTTCCGGTTCTAGATGGCGGACATTTATTTTTTTTACTAATTGAAAAAATTAAAGGTTCCCCAATTAAAATAAAATATAGAGAAATAGCCCAGCAAATTGGAGCATTAATTTTGATAATTTTAGTTATTGTTATTACTTATAAAGATATCATACGTTCAATGCGTTAAATTAAGCCTGATAAATCAGGCAACTACAAAAATTTCAATGTAGTTGCTCGATTTATCGAGCGTTCCAAATTCCTGTACCTTAAAAAAGCGAGGTCATTTATGGTTAAAGCATACGAAATAGCAACTGATAAATTTATTCCTGTATCAAAAGAAGAATCTATTTTTACATGTGGAAAATTTATGGGTAATTCCGGTAAAAAATATGTTGTAATTGTAGATAATGAAAAAATTCTTGGAATTGTATCTGGTTTGGATATAATAAAAAAACTTACAAGCAATGAGCTTTCAAAAACATCA
This sequence comes from uncultured bacterium, assembly GCA_964457585.1. Classification (GTDB taxonomy): domain Bacteria; phylum JACRDZ01; class JACRDZ01; order JACRDZ01; family JACRDZ01; genus CAYWFU01. Next base: position 30,562 of record CAYWFU010000009.1, read on the forward strand.
AAAGCAATTAACCTTATGAGCCCTTTGTTAGAAATTAATTCTAATATGGAATTAAGTGAAGTAATAACCAAAATGATGGAAACAGGAACATCACAACTTGCTGTAGGAAATAAAATTATTGACAAGGATACTTTGCTGGAATATATTTATCTTAAAAAATAGATTATATAACAAGCAATGAGCAATGAGTGATGAGCAATGAGTTTAAAAATATTTTTTTACTCGTTGCTCATTGCTAGGTACTCATTGCTTCTTTTCATAGGAGAATGAATATGTTAGATATAAATGAGATACAAAAAATTCTTCCACATCGTTATCCATTTTTGCTGGTTGATAGAATTCTGGAAATTAATGGGGATAAGATTATTGGGCTAAAAAATGTAACTGTTAATGAACCTTTCTTTGTTGGACATTTCCCTTCTAAACCTATAATGCCCGGCGTTCTGATGGTTGAAGCAATGGCTCAAGTTGGGGGAATTCTTCTTTTAAAAGAAGCTAAAGCAGAGGCTGATCTTGTTTATTTTATGTCTATTGATAAAGTCAAATTTCGGAAACCAGTTGTACCGGGTGACCAGCTTATAATTAAAATATATACATTAAAAAGAAAAGGTTCAATATGTAAAATGCATGGAGAAATTTTTGTTGAAGATAAACTTGTAGCTGAAGCAGATCTAATGGCTACAATTGCGGCGAATAAGTAGAAGGAGATTAAAGATGTTAATTCATCCCACAGCTATTGTGCATCCTAAAGCACAATTGGGAAATGATGTAGAAATCGGTCCATTTTCTATTATAGGTGAAAATGTAAAAATCGGTGATAATACTAAAATATATTCACGAGTCAATATTGATGGCTGGACAACTATTGGACAAAATTGTAAAATTTTTATGGGTGCAATAATAGGTATTGAACCCCAAGATGTATCCTATAAAGGAGAACGCAGTTTTACCAATATAGGAGATAACAATATTATCCGTGAATATGTGACAATCCACAGATCTAAATATAATGACGGAGAAACCAAAATTGGTAATAATAATTTCATAATGGGAACAGTACATATTGCACATGACTGCGTAATTGGCAGTAATATAATTTTTGTAAATTATACCGCAATAACCGGACATGTTGTTATTGAGGATAAAGCTTTTATCTCGGGAATGGCAGGTATACATCAATTTGTAAGAATCGGTACAATGGCAATGATTGGAGGAATGGCAAAAGTTACGCAGGATGTACCTCCTTATGTTACTGTGGACGGACATCCAGCAAAACCTTATGGATTAAACACAATTGGATTAAAACGCAATAATATTCCGCTGGAAGCAAGAGAAGCTATAAAACTTGCTTATAAATATGTCTATCACTCTGGATTTAATCTTTCTCAGGCTATTGAAAAAATAGAAAAAGAAATTCATCCATTTAATGAAGTGGTACATTTTAAAGATTTTATAAAAAATTCAGAAAGAGGAATTTGTAAGTAATTATAAGCGTTCAGCTATCAGTTTTCAGCATTCAGCTAAAGCAAAAAAATTAAATTAAGCCTGATAAATCAGGCAACTACAAAAATTTCAATGTAGTTGCTCGATTTATCGAGCGTTTCAAATTCCTGTACCTCAAGTGAAAATTAATCTTATAAACTGATAACTGACGGCTGATAGCTGAATGCTTACAAGTAATTTAATTCGGAGGAATTTTATGACAGTACGCGTAGGAGTTGTTGGTGCAGGACATATGGGAAGTTATCATGTTCGAATTTATTCTGAACTGCTGGATGCTGAATTAGCAGGGATAGCAGATATAAATAAAGCTCGCGCAAATGAGCTTTCAAATCAATATGGTACAAAAAGTTATACGGATTATCACGATCTTGTGGGTAAAGTAGATGCTGTAAGTATTGCTGTACCTACAACCAGACATTATGAAGTAGCTAAACTTTTTTTAGAAAATGGTATCCATGTATTATTAGAAAAACCTATGACAAAAACTCTTGAAGAAGGACAGGAGTTAATTGAATTAGCAAAAAAAAATAAATTAACTCTTAATATTGGACATGTAGAAAGATTTAATGGCGCAGTACAGGAGCTGAAAAATATTATTAGAAATCCAATTTATGTTGAGACAAGACGTCTGGGACCATATGATCCCAGAATAGCTGATGTAGGGATTGTTATGGATTTAATGATACATGATATTGATATTGTTTTAAATCTGGTAAATAAGGAAATTGAAAAAATAAATGCTATTGGTGCAAGAGTCTATTCATCTAATCATGAAGATATTGCTGATATGCAAATTGTATTCAAAGGCGGATGTCTTGCAAGTATTACTGCAAGCCGGATAACAGAAAACAAAATACGTTCACTTGCTGTAACACAGCGTGATGCATATATTTATCTGGATTATACTGACCAGGATTTGCATATTCATAGACAGGCAGCATCTCATTATATTTTAAGCAAGGAAGTAATGCGATATAAACAGGAATCTTTTATTGAAAGACTTTTTATTCATAAAGATAATCCTTTGAAGCTGGAAATTGCACATTTTCTGGATTGTGTGACTAAAAAAGCAACTCCACTGGTTACAGGTGAAAGCGATTTACGTTCACTTAGTATTGCTTTACAGGTAGAGCAGCTGCTAAAAGATCAGGGAGTGATTAAATAGAAGTATTTACTATGACAATTACAAATGAATCAATTGGACTTATTGCATGCGATGGGTCCCTGCCTCTGGAATATATCAATGAAGCATTCAAAAAAAATGTTCCAATAATAGTTATTGCTCTTACTAAAGATATTGCCAATAACATAAAAAACCAGGGTTTTGCAAAAAAAATACATCAAATAAATATTACACAGATAGAAACTATTATTCAGACCTTATTAAATGAAAAAACTAATAAGGTGGTTATGCTGGGTAAATTTAATAAAGCTATTGTTTTCCAGAGTCTAAAATTTGATAAACTTGCTCAATCACTTTTAAAAAAATTATCTGATTTTAGAGACAAATCCTTCATGGGACTGATTATTGATGAGCTGGAAAAAAGAGGCTTAAAAGTTGCAAATCAAAGTGAATTCCTTACAAATCTTCTTATTCCAAAATCCGTTATTACTATAAATAAACCCACTGAAAATGAATGGAATGACATATATTATGGGATTAAAATAGCAAAAGAAATTGCAAGAATGGATATTGGGCAGACTATTATAGTAAAAAATCAAACAGTAATTGCAGTTGAAGCACTTGAAGGTACGGATGCAGCAATATTACGATCTGGAAAGATAATTAAGAATGATGGCATTGTAATCAAAGTAAGCCGGCCAGATCAGGATTTACGTTATGATATTCCCACGGTTGGGATAAACACACTTAAAGCCATGAAAAAATCTGATTTTAAAATATTAGCTATTGAAGCTAATAAAACTTTTTTGATTGATAAATCAGACCTTGTTAAATTTGCAAATAACAATAATATGTGTATTGTTGCTGAAGATGTTTGACTATTCCCTTACTTGAACAGGAATTGTACTTCCGCTTAATGTCCCGTTACCAAGCTGTCCGTTATTATTATATCCCCATGTCCAGACTGTATTATCATTTTTAATAGCCAGGCTATAATCAGAACCAGCACTTATTTTAATAATATTAGTTAATCCACTTGCTTGAACAGGAGTAGATTTAGGAACAGAGTCATTATTTCCTAATTGACCTGCCCAATTTTCACCCCATGCCCATACTGTACCGCTATTGCTAAGTGCAATATTATGATAACCTCCAGCAGCAATAGCACTTATACTTATAAGTCCATTCACCTGAACAGGATTTGGATTGGGATTTGAATTTATCACTACGCCATCCCCAAGTTGTCCAGCATAGTTACTTCCCCATGCCCACACTGTGCCATCATTCTTTAATGCCAAACTATGTTTAATCCCAGCTTTAATTGCAATAATATTTGTTAAATCACTTACCTTAACAGGAATACTGCTTGGATCTGTTGTCCCATTCCCCAATTGCCCTTTATCATTTAGACCCCATGCCCACACTGTGCTATCATTCATTAATGCTAAAGTATGGGTCTCTCCTCCTGCAATTTTAATTATTTTTGTCAATCCGACCTGTACAGGTGTATTGCTTGAGTTGGTTGTATTATCTCCTAATTGTCCATAAACATTTGCACCCCATGTCCAGACTGTACTGTCATTTTTTAAAGCTACTGTGTGATAACTTCCGCAGGCAATCGCATTAACATCTGTTATATACGACTGAATTGGAGTAGGGCTTCCAATATTTGACACATCCCCTAACTGCCCGTACAAATTAGCTCCCCATGCCCATACTATACCATCTTTAGTCAGAGCTATAGAATGTTCAATTCCTCCTGCAGCATCTACTATTCCTGTTAATCCATTTACTGCAGCAATAGGTAACATACTATTATTAACTGTTCCATCTCCAAGCTGACCTGCATTATTATTACCCCATGTCCAGACTGTGCTATCATTAGCAATAGCTATGCTATGCATATTACCTCCTGATATAGAAGTACCTCTTGTAAAAAAAGATAATCCTTTTGCTTTAACAGGAATATTACTATTATTAAAAGTTAAATCACCTAATTGTCCAAAATCATTAGCTCCCCATGCCCAAACCGTACTATCATTTTTAAGTGCTGTGCTGAAATTTGCTCCAGATGTTATAGCAACAACATTTGATAATCCGCTAACCTTAACAGGAATAGAACTATTATCCCATGTTTCACTTCCTAGCTGCCCAGAACTATTTAATCCCCATGCCCACACAGTACCATCATTCTTAAGGATTACACTATGTTCTTTTCCTGCTGCTGCTGCAATTACATCTGTTAATCCATCTACCATTGTTGGAGTATAAACACCAGGTGAGTAAGTGCCATTTCCAAGTTGTCCAGAAAAATTTTTACCCCATGTCAATATTGTACCATCATTTTTTATTACTATGTTATGATCATCACCACTTGCAATAGCAACAATTTTTGTTAATGATATTATTTGTTTTGGAATTCTGATGGGATTACTTTGTGTCCCATCGCCCAATTGCCCGTCCCAATTATATCCCCATGCCCAAACCGTACCATCATTTTTTAATGCTAAAGTATGCTCCTCCCCTCCAGCAATATCTATAATATTTGTTAATCTTTTAGCTTGAACAGGAGTAATTCTATTGGTAATTGTACTATCCCCTAATTGTCCTGAGCTATTGAGACCGCATGACCAGACAGTCCCATCTTTCTTTAAAAATATACTGTGATTGGCTCCGCTTGCGGTAGAAGCAACATTTGAAAATGAACTGATTTTTTTCGGTAATAATTCAGTCGATTCAAAACCTATTTGATAATAATTACTTACTCCCCATGCATATGCATTACCATCGCTGGTAATCGCTATACTATGTTCTTTTCCTCCAGCAATATCTATAACATTGGAGATATTCTGTACCTGAACAGGAGGAATAAAATAATCAGTCTGAGAATTATTCCCTAACTGACCATTATTATTACGTCCATATGACCATATAGTACCATTGCTTTTAATCACCATACTATGATCTGCTCCTCCATCAATTGCAATAATTGCTGATGGTGGTGTAGTAAAATTCCATGAATATTCATCCGGTAATGAAATTCCTCTTTTATTTTTTAAATCTTTTGTTATTTTTACAGTATAAATGGTGTTCAATTCAAGACTGTTTGCAGGAGTGAATATTATAGTACGCATTCCACTATAAGTTACATTCCCTGCAACACTATTTATATAAAATGAATTTATATTTATTGTTGTTGTATCTAAATCTTCATCAAAAGTAACTATTATTTTAGTATTTACAGGAACACTTCTTTGATTATTATAAGGATTCATAAAAATTATTTCAGGAGGTGTGGTATCTGGTTTTATACCTGTAGTAAATACCCATTGGTAATTTGCAGATAAAGCATTTCCTGATTTATCTTTTATTCCTGCATTAACAGCTGCGGTATAGGGTGTTTCATATGCGAGATCTGCTGTTGGAGTAAAATTAATAGCTTTATTTAATGCATCATAGGATATGATTCCTACAGCATTATTATTTAAAGAAATTGCATTTGAGATACTTGTTTCATTTAGCTCTTCTGAAAATCTAACAGTTATTACGGTATTAACAGGTACTCCGGTTGCATTATTCATAGGGTCAACAGAAATTATAACTGGTGGTGTTGTATCAGGTTCTGTTTCTGTTGTAAATTCCCATATATAATTTCCTCCTATCATAGAATTTCCCGCTAGATCTTTAATACCTGTGGTATTTATTGTTATTGTATAATTTGTACCATATGAAAGATCTCCATCTGGAAAAAATGTGGCTTTTTTTACTGCAGGATCATAGACCAATGTTCCTGTAACTCCATTATTTATAGTGAATATATTTGAGTTAATAGTTGCCGCATCTATTTTTTCAGAAAAAATAAATAAAATAGCAGGATTAATCTTAACATTTGCCGCTTTATCTGCTGGAGTCTTTGAAATTATTGTTGGTGGAATGGTATCTGGTTCAAATATTGTTGTAAATTCCCATTTATAATCTTCCAGTAAGGAATTACCTGCTTTATCCTTTATACCGGTAGAAAGTGTTGCAATATATGTTGTAAAATACAAAAAATTTGATGATATGGTAAACTTTGCTGTTCTTGTTGGTGCATCATAACTTACGATTCCAACCGCTCCATTATTTAAAGTAAATGTATTTGTATTAATAGTTGATTCATCCAATCCTTCTGAAAATGTTGCAGTAATTAATGTGTTTGCTGCAATGTCTAATGCCCCATTTATAGGACTTACATTAATTATCGTAGGACGTGTTGTATCAGGTAAAGGCGCCAGTTCTGTTGTAAATTGCCAGGTAGAATCTGTCAATGCGGCATTTCCATTTATATCTTTTATCCCGGCAGTTATTGTGGCTGAATATTTAGTATTATATTTAAGATTTGCTGATGGCTTGAAAGCTGCAATTTTTGTTGAAGTATCATAACTTACAACACCTTCAACTCCATTACTTAAAGTAAATGTATTTGAATTAATACTTAATTCATCAAGTTTTTCTGAAAATACTGCTATTATAGATGAACTTATTAAAACTCCTGTTGCATTACTCGCCGGGCTTGTAGAAACTATTTCAGGAGGTGTTTTGTCTTTATATAATTCAGTTGTAAATTGCCATATACAATCTGAGAATAAAGGATTTCCGGCTAAATCTCGAACCCCGGTATTGATAACAACTGTGTATGTTGTTTCATAAGAAAGATTTGAGGTTGGAGTTAATGTTGCTGTTTTAGTTAAATTATCATATTTTACAGTACTGGCTACTCCATCTTCTATAAAAAATGAATTAGAATTTATACTTGCCGCATTCATTTCTTCAGAAAATACAGCGGAAATAGTAGTATTTATTGGTACTTCTGATATATCTTTTAATGGGTTTACCGAGGTAACCGTAGGAGGTATTAAATCTGAATATAGTTCTGTTGTAAATTCCCATATATAATCTTTTAAAATCGCATTTCCTTTAATATCTTTTACTCCAGTTGTTATAGTTACTTTATATTTTGAATTATATTCCAACTCTTTATCAGGAGTAAAACTTGCGGTTTTATTGCTATAAGATATTGTACCAGTAGTAGTATTACTAACAGTAAATGTGCTTGCATTTATAGTTGAAACATCCATATCTTCGCTAAAAGATACACTAATTATAGTATTTATATGAACATTTTTTTCATTTTTAGCTGGATGATTTGATTTTATTTCAAGATGGGAGATATTACTTTCTGAAGATTGTTCCTTTTGTTTATTTTTCACACAAGCTATGGAAAATATTACAAAAGCAATTGTGATTAACATTAACGAAGATGCCATGCGGTTAAACTTTAGGGCATCTTCTCTCTCTGATAGGAATATTTTATTTTTTATATTGTGCCAATTTATGGCACATCCAGATAATATTTTAATTTTATGATTAAGCCTCATGATTTGTACCTCTTATGATAAGTGTCATAGAGTCAAAGTGTCAAAGAGTCAGAGCAAAGGGATTTTAAAATTTTATTCTGACACTTTGACTCTCTGACGCTATCATACCATCTCCTATTATAAATCAGGTTAAGGCTAAGGGTTAGGTTAAGGAAAAGATAAAACCAAAAATCAATATAATGATTTATATCTTTCCTCAACCTCAATCTTTCATACCATCTCCTTATATATACAAATATACAGCCTTATAGTTACCGATAATTAACAAACTGCATATTAATATCCAGATTCTTATCCTTAAGATATTTCATTACCATCTGCAAATCATCTTTATTCCTGCCAGACACTCGCAATTGATCATCCTGAATTTGTACATGGACTTTCAATTTTGTATCTTTTATAATTTTTACTATATCTTTTGCTTTTTCTTTTGGAATACCTTGCTGAAGAGTGATAATTTGTTTTATTGAACCGCCAAGACTTGATTCAGCTTTACCAAACTGTAAAGCCTTAATAGATACTGAACGTTTAATCATTTTTGTTTCTAATATATCAACAACGCTTTTTAATTTATACTCATCATCTGCTAAAATATTAATTGTATCTTTTTCCAAAGTGATGTTAGTTTTGCTGCCCCTGAAGTCGAAACGCTGTCCAATTTCTTTCATAGCCTGATTAATAGCATTAGTTACTTCCTGCATATCTATTTTTGAAACAATATCAAAAGAAAAATCAGCCATAATTTCCTCCTATGATAAATCAGGTTAAGGCTAAGGGCTAGGTTAAGAAAAAGATAAAACCAAAAATCAATATAATGATTTAAATCTTTCCTCAACCTCAACCTCAACCTCAACCTCAATCTTTAATCCTATCTCCTTATTCGCTAAAAACTACATCTAAATCAATTATTAAATCATTCAAAATACTTACTTTTATTTTGTCTTCTTTTGAATATACATCAGGTTTACCATATTCTTTTTTTCTTTTCAGCTTAAAAACCATTACTACCTTATCATCAGGGTGAACTATCCAATATTCTTTTACCCCTGCTTTTTCATAAAGAAAAAACTTTTCCTTCATATCTTTTGTCCCTGTATATTGAGATATTATTTCTATAATTAAATCAGGAGCACCTTTGCAGCCTTTATCATCAAGTTTTGCCTTATCGCATATTACAACTATATCAGGCTGAACAACTGTTTCTATATTTTCATCTGCTTCGTTTTTTTCTGGCAATCTAACATCAAATGGAGCACAATAAACTTCACAAATTTTATCTTTTAAATACTGTCGAATTGAATAAAATAATTCTCCAGAAATTTTTTGATGTATTCTCGATGGAGCAGGACTCATATCATAAGCTATACCATCTATTAATTCCCATCTTTCTTCATCTGACCATGTTAAATAATCACCATAAGTAAATTTTTTTTGCTGTTTTTTAGCCGGGTAAGACATATATGATAATTCCTCCCATTTTTACTATCAAGAATCAAAGAGTCAGAGTGTCAAAGCAAAGAAATTTTTAAATTTTATTCTGACTCTCTAAGACTTTGAGACTTTGACTCTTATTAAATAAAAAAGCCCCTCATATTTCCATGAGAGGCTTTTTAGTAGAAATTAAAAAATTAGAATTTATAGCAAACACTAAGTTTTGAACTTAATGATTCTGCTACACCTGATACAATGTATGTACCGGTGAATAATACGTCCTGGTTTACTACAGCATCTAAAGTTAATTTTTCACTTAAATCTACTCCAAGACCTATACTTACAGTAGCTGGATCATTTGCTTTTGTTGTAGTGGTCACATTTGTTATTGTTGTAGCAACATCAATATCCTGCATTTTTTCTACAGTGGAAGAATAAATATTTTTAAATAAACCTGCGCGTGTTTTTACGGATTTTGTTGTTTGATGTTCAACACCAATATTCACTGGTATGGTTGTTGTGCTTGTTTTATCTGAATCATCATCCAATTGAGCGGATGCGCTGCTTTTTGCTTTTAAAGTAGTAGCTGTATTAACAAAACCTATTCCTGCTAATACAAGAGTTTCCGGATTTGGTTTATTATTTAATGTTGCATTCACACCTATTGTGTTTGTAGTATTTTTTAAATCTACACTTAAATCTGGATCCCCAGCATCAGTAGTAACCCCATCCCCATTATTATCATTTGTTGCTTTGCTTGAAGCGTCAGCTTTTACATACATAATTGAAGTTAGAAGCTTACCCTGCAAAGCAGGTGAATTTAAACGAGCTAATAAAGCAATATTGCCGGATGCATTGCTTTTTAATTTTGAATCAGCATTAGCTGGAAGTGAATTAATTGAGGATACTTCCATACTTGGTAAATTATATTGCAGTGCTACATCAAGACTTCCATTTAAAAGTGATGAACCTACTGTGATTCCCATATCTGAAGCTTTACTTGTTGTTGTTGTAATTCCAGTTGTTGCAACAGTTTCAGTTTTCACAACAGCAGATCTAGCTGCATAAGTAAATAAAACACCTACTGGAGCACTTTTTAATCCATAAAAAAGGTCAATTGTATTTGTAGCCGGAGTAGGAGTAGCACCTAAAGCAGCCACATCACCTGTTACAGCACCTACACCACCTAATGCTCCTTCATATGGTCTGCCAAGATAAATTCCCCATACACCATAACTGGTTTCTAGACTTACTCCACCCCATTTGGTATTATCTGTAACCATGTCATTATATCCACCAGCTTTTGCTGCATTAGCATCTACTGCTCTATCCCCTAATTCTACCTGTGCTAAATTTTTATACACATTAATTCCCGCCGGGACAAGCCAGATATTATATTCATCTTCAATCTGCCAATTGTTAACACCTAAAGCATCCATTCTTGCATTCCGTGGTTCAGCAAAAATACCGGATACAAGCATAATAGAAAATACAAATAACATTGCAATAATTTTCTTCATTTTATATTTTCCTCCTAAATTAAATTTTATTTTTTTTATAGTTTTAGTTAATTCCAATATTCTAGATAAAAAAATACAAATCTAAATTAATCCCCCCTTTCTTAAATTAAAAATAATATATATAATACTTTATTCCTGAAAGGAAAGCACGCTTTTTTTATACTCAATTAAACATAATTTTGTTTATTATACCTCTTAAAAAATCTTTGTCAATATAAATTTATATGATATACTGAAATGAATTCTATGGAACTAAAAAAATTAAAAGATAAAATAATTCTATGGTTTATATCTAATATCGGCTGGTTTGTAATTTACTTTATATGTTCTTCTATCCGTCTTGAAGTAAAAGGTGAAGAAATTCTGGATTATTACTACAAAACCGGAAAACGGGTAATTTTTACTTTCTGGCATGATTCACAGCTTTTTTTTGTTTATTATTATCGAAATAAAAATATTTATGTCCTGGTCAGTGAAAGTAAGGATGGAGAATATATTGCAAGAACTATTAAAAAATTAGGGTTTGATACAATACGCGGCTCTTCAACACGGGGTGGAATAAAAGCTCTTCTGAAATTAGTCAATCAAATATCTAAAGGATTTGATGCAGGGATTACTCCTGATGGGCCAAAAGGTCCTCGCCATGTATTAAAAGAAGGGGTACTTTTATCATCTCAAAAAAGCAGAACTCCAATTATTCCCATATGTTTTTCCTCAAGCAAAAAAAAATTTTTCAACAGCTGGGATAAATTTTTATTACCTATCCCTTTTTCTAAAGGAATACTTATTTACGGGAAACCTTTTATTATACCAGAAAATTGTACTCCTGAAGAATTTAATAATTACAAAATTGAGGTGGAAAAAGAATTAAATCGAATTTGGAATGAAGCTGATAGTTATTTTAAAACCTAGAAAGTAGAGACGCAAAATTTTGCGTCTCTACAACAAGGCATTACTGAGCAAATCTAATATCAAGTATTATTTCGCGAATGTCTTTATCTTCTTGAATACCTTGTTTTAATTTTCTGGTTATTTCAGATAAAGGACTATTGTTACGTTTTGCTTCAATTAAAAAATCTGCTATTTCACTATAAACATATACATTAATTCTTTTCTCAACAGCAATAGTTAAAATATCTCTTATTATCTGTCTATCTAATTTAGCTTTTACTAAATCTGCAAAAGTATTGGAAGCTTGAAGCAGATAACGAACATCTTCATTATTCTTAATAACCAATTGCATAAGATTTTCTATTTCCCATCTATCAGCTCCATTTTCTATTGCTTTAGCTAAATTTTCTATGTTTTCATTATTTTCATATTCATACACTCTTAAGCCTTTTTGTTCACCATCTTTTAATATAGCTTTGGCTTTTTCCAGGTAATTCCTTTTGGCATAAAGTACTTTAATAATTTTTTCGATCTCAATCTGTTTAGCAGTGCCTTCTTTTACTTTATTAATCAATCCATCAACCGGCAGTCCATCTTGTTCAGCTTTAAGCAAAAGATTAATTACTTCATTAGATCCACCTGTATTTATTAATCTTTGAAGTCTGCGGATTTCAATCTCTTTTTCCCCAGCTTTGATGTATATATTAAAAGAAAATACAAAAAATAATAGAAAAATATAAATAATTATTTTTCTCATTTTAAAAAACCTCCATTCATTTAAAGTACTAAAAGTGAATTTTTACCGCCAAAACCATCTTCTTTATATTCACGAGCTTTAGGATCCGGGATCCATTTTTCTCCATTTATAACAAACATATATTCATATTTACCAGATTTAATCGGAAATGTTCCTTCCCATATACCATTACCTTTATAATTAAGTTTAAAAGACTTCGTATTCCAGCCATTAAAATCACCAACTACTGAAACATCTTCAATATGATTTTCAGGTAAACTTAAAAGGAATTTTGCATTTATAAATTCATTATATTCAATATTTTGTTTTTGATTTACTATTTTTTTATCTGTTATAAAATAAGGTTTTGTAACTAAAATTAATAATAGAACTGTAATAAAAGCAAGATTTGCCCTTAAAGTTACAGGAGACATAAATCCTTCTCTTATTTTTTCTAAAAAAGTCACTTTTGATGATTCCCTATTAATAATACTCATAACATTAACAGAAATATCTGAAGAAGGAACTACTTTTTTAATGCTCTCGAATCCTTTTTCCATATCTTTTAATTCAAGAAAAAGGTTATGGCATTCCTGACATTGCTCCATATGTGCAAATAGTTCTTTTATCTGAGAATCCATAAGGTCTTTATCAAAATATAAATCAATATAGTTTTGAAATTTTTTACACTTTCTCATGTTCAAATATCCTTCTTTAACGTAATTATATTTTTAATGTATTTTATTAAAATTTTTCTTGCTCTGTGAATTTGGGTTTTAACTGTTCCGAGTGGCAATACTTCAATAACTGCAATTTCTTCATAAGACATTCCTTCTATATACCTGGCAATTATTATACCTTTATATTTATCAGGAAGTCTTGCTATTGCGTTTTGTATTACCTCAGATCTTTTTTTTTCCTCCAAAATTATTTCCGGATTCATTCTATTATCAGGTAAATCAATACCCGTTATATTTTCTTCTGCATTCTTAGGCGGTGAATTTATAGAAATAAAGCTGACTAATTTTTTCCTTTTCAATGAATTCCTGCATACATTAAGTGAAATAGTATAAAGCCATGTAAAAAAATTAAATTCTATTCTAAAGCTTTTTAATGCTTTATATGCGCGTAAAAAAGACTCTTGAGTAACATCATTTGCATCATCTATATCACCAGTCATCCTGTATGCCAGATTAAAAATAGGAATTTCATATTTTTTTATTAATTTTCCAAAAGCCTCCTTTTTACCGTTAAGGCATTCTTGAACTAATAACAAATCTTCACTTCTATTGTCCTTCCCCTCCATAATTTACCCCATTTATTTATACAAATAATATCCTCTTAAGGTTTCACATCCTCAAATATCAAATATCTGTCTTAATTTTTTAGTTTGAATTCTGCTGACAGGTATTTTTGTATGTTCTTTATCATTCATAAGCAGCATATATGTTCCATTAAAAAATGGAATTATTTCCACTACATGATTAAAATTGACCAGAAAACTTCTGTGAGTACGGAAAAAGGATAAAGGAGTAAGTCTCTTTTCCAGTTGAGTAAGATTATATCTTGTTAAATATTGAGCATCCTGTGTTTTAATATAAGTCATACCTTCTTCTGTCGAAATATATATTATTGAATTCATATCAATCAGGACTACTTTTCCGCTTTTTTCTGCGACTAATTTATCTTTTATAATATTACTCAGATTAAAAAGCTCTGACTCTCCTGATTCATTTTTATTTTCATGAACAGAGTGTTTATTTTCAAATAACCGTGTTATTTTTTGTAATGTCTTTTGCAGCCGCTCTTCATCAAAAGGTTTCAAAATATAATCAATTGCATTAGTTTCAAATGCTGACACTGCGTATTCATCATAAGCAGTAACAAAAACAATTAATGTAGTATGTTCTGATATTTCCTGAAGTTTAAAAGCAAGGTCTATACCATTCATCCCGGGCATATGAATATCCAGAAATGCAACATCAAATTGCTCTTTCTGCGCTAATTTCAGAGCTTCTTCAGCACTGGTACATGTTCCAACAATTTTAATGGATTTAATTTTACTTAAAATAAAAGAAAGTTCCTGTCGTGCTGGTTTTTCATCATCTACGATTATTGTTCTTATTTCCATTTAACTGCTCCTGAAACTTTTCACTTTTCACTTTTTACGATTTACGATTCACAATTTTTCCCTTATCCTTATTAAATTTAGCATTGGTGGTAATTGCTTTTAACGATTCTAAAGGAATCTGTACATGGACTTCTGTCCCTTTATTAAATACGCTAAATATTTTCACCTGATATTCCTTTCCATATATAATTTTTAATCGTTCATTTATATTGCTGAGTCCTACTCCCATTCCTTTTCCATAACCTGGAGTTAAAACCTTTTTCAATTCTCCGGGCGGGATTCCTACACCTGTATCTTTAATAATAATCTTTATAACGGTTTTATGCATTTTTGCAATAATATCAATTATTCCGCCTTCAAGTTTTTGAGAAATTCCGTGTTGAATAGCATTTTCTATAATAGGCTGTAAAATTAAAACTGGAACTATAACTGATAATGTATCAGGATCAATTTCCCTATTTACTATTAATCGCTCTCCAAAACGCGCTTTTTCAAATACTAAATAATTATCAATATAATCAAGTTCTTCCTTTAGTGTAATGAAATTTGAGTGCTGTTGCAAGTTTTTTCTAAAAAAATCAGCAAATTTTATTAATAATTGCCTTGCTTCTTCAGGTTGAGTACGCGAAAAACTTGCAATTGTATTTAAAGTATTAAATAAAAAATGCGGATTAATCTGTGCTTGCAATGCCCGCAGCTCAGCCTGCACTGTAAGTTGTTCGAGATTGCCCAATTCTGATAATTCCATCTGCATGCTTAATAAATTTGCAAGCCCAATTGAAAGACTTACTTTGCTTGGGCTTATTTCTTTTTCCTTACTTTGATATAATTTCAAAGTTCCGACTACTTCATCTTTGCATCTAAGCGGTGCAACAACTGCGGAAACTAAAGGACATTCAGGCACAGGACATCCAATATCATTTCTATTATCAATTATATAAGGCTGACCTTTTTTTAAAACATCACGGGTTGATCTTGTCAATATTGGAGCACCGCTTTTATGATGATCAGCACCCAATCCTTCAAAAGCTAAAACCTTTTCTTTATCTGTAATAGCTACGGCTTCAACATCAGTTATATCCATAATTAATTTAACAGTTTTTTGCGCAGTTTCAGGTGTAAGTCCTGTCCTTAAATAAGGTAATGTTTTATCAGCTATTTTTAAAGTTTCATGTGCATGCAATGCTACAATATTCTCATATCCGCGAAAAGCATTTTTTATTATATTTAAAGTAACAATTACTCCAAAGCTTGTATTTATTATTATCAATACTATCTGATAATAAACAAGTTTCACATCTATAAATTTAGTAATTTGCGTTATTATCTGTATTGTTATGCAGGAGCAAATAATGATAAGTACTTTGCCGGTTTCAATTTTTTTTAAATCATATTTTTTTTGATAAAAACCAATAAAACAAGCTATAAAAAAAATCTGAATTATAAGTCCAACTGGTATTTGATTATAATTCTGTAAAAAAAATATTCCTCCTGTAAAAAAAGTTGTAATAAAGACAGATTCTATTCCTCCTAACAATCCCGATAAAACAATTCCCAGATAACCATTATTTATTTTAATGCTATTTAAGTCTATTGATAATAATACTCCAATAGAGCTTAAAAAAATAAATGTTAAATTGTAATAAATTTTAATTTGGAGTGAATTAACCGGACTGAAAATATGCGAAAATCCTTTTAATTGTGTAATAAGATAGATTACAATTAAAATTAACGCTGTTTTTTCTATTAATTGTAAAGCAATTAATATATACATATAGCTTCTAATCGTTTTAAAATATCAGATACTGAAATAATACCAACCATCGGGGGAGTAATTTGAATCGGATTTTCAGGTTTTTTTGCAAACAAATTAAGTGATACAATACGTGAAATTTTTTGAGGTAAGTTACTTTTTATAACTAAAATATGTTTTATATTATATCTCGCCATTAAGTTTGCAGCTTCCAATACTTCAATATTTTCTTCTATTTTAATTAAATTTCTACTCATTATATCTTCTATTTTCATTAAATCTAAATTCTCATTCTTTTTATTTGCTGTATGGCTAATTAAATCTCCGCGGGTTACAATTCCTATAGGTTGATTATCAGATACAACTATTAATGATCCAATACTATGCTTAAGCATTAATTTAGCGGCAATTATAGCTGAAGCTGCTTTATTTATTGTTATCAAAGTTTTTATACAGATTTCATCAACTTTCAACTTGAGTTCCTTATTTAATATTTAAAAGCTTTTCAACCAATTTAATATTTAAACAATGTCCTGATTTAATTGCTATTATATCCGCTAAAATCGGCATTCCAGCCAGATATAAATCTCCGAGCAGATCCAAAATTTTATGACGAACTAATTCATTTTCATAACGCAACTCCCCATTTAATATGTTATCCTTTCCTATTACAACTGCATTTTCAAGACTTCCCCCCTGAGCTAAATTATTAGCCCACAATTCTTTTACTTCATGCAAAAAACCAAATGTTCTGGATCTTGATATTTCTTCTTTAAATATTTTTTCACTTATTACATAAGAAGCATATTGTGTGCCGATTGGTGATTTATAGTCAACAACAAAAGTAATTCTAAACTCATCTGAAGGTAAAGCAATTAAATATTTTTCTTCTTCACGAATATATATCGGTTCATTACATATTAAAAATTTCTGCTGTTCTTCCTGTTCAATTATTTCAGCTTTTTCCAATATATCTATAAAATGGGTAGAACTCCCGTCTCCTATAGGCAATTCAGGACCATTCATCTCAACTAATAAATTCGTAATCTCAAAAGCAGAAAGTGTTGCCAGGAGATGCTCAACAGTATGAATTTCCACTCCATTATTTTTTAAAGTTACTTCACGCTTGCTATTAACAACATTTTTATATTCTGCTTTAATTGATGGATTTCCTTCCAAATCTATTCTTTTAAAAACTATACCTGTATTACATGGGGCCGGATGAAAACCAGCTTCAATAGTTTCGCCTGTATGAATTCCTATCCCATTAATTTTAATATAATTCTTTATGGTTTTTTGTTTCCTTATTTTTTTGGTTTTATCAATATTTGAATTCATTTTATGAATTATTTTTTCCTTCATTTTTCACCTGTAAATCCCCCTTTAATCCCCCTTTTTCAAAGGGGGAAATAGGGGGATTTTCATTTTCCTTTGTGCCAGCTTGTTGGCATGGGTGTTTCATTTTTTTTATTTCTTCTTCAATTTCTTTTATTTTTTTTGTCATTTCCGGCAGTTTAGCTATATAAGCTTCTGATTTTAATACTTCTTTTTTTGATCTGGCCGGTGTTCCCCATATTACTGCACCCGCAGGAATATTTCCGATAACTCCAGCTTGAGCGCCAATTTGGACTCCTTCTCCGACAGTTACATGATCTTTTACTCCAACCTGCCCACCTAATACTGCATAATTTCCAATCTTACTGCTTCCAGCGATACCCACCTGAGCAACAATAAGAACATTTTCTCCAATTTCTGTATTATGCGCAATATGAACTAAATTATCAATTTTAGTCCCATTCCCAATATATGTTGCGTCTAAAGTAGCTCTATCTATTACTGTATTAGCTCCTATCTCAACATCATTTCCTATAATTACTTTTCCCACCTGAGGTATTTTAATATGTTTACCATTTTTTTGTCTATAACCATATCCATCACAACCTATGACACTGCCGCAATGAATAATAACTTTATTCCCGATATCAACATTTTCTCTGATTGATACATTTGAATAAATTAAGGCTTCTTTCCCGATTTTAACATTATTTCCTATAAAAACAGATGGATAAATAATTGCTTTATCCTCTATTATTGTATTATCCCCTATAAATACAAATGCCCCAATTGCAACATCATTACCTAAAGATACATTTTTTCCTACTAATGCAGTTGAATGAATACCCATCTCTGGTTTAGATCTTAATGTTTCTTCAACTATTTTCAAAATATAAATAAAAGCAAGATAAGGATCTTCAACAATTATTTGAGAAATAGGAAATTCATTTATATGCTCTTTTACCAAAACGCATGAAGCTTTCGTTTTTTTTATTTTTTCTATTTCTTCAATCTGTGCAAATACTATATCACCTGATTTCCCATTTTCCAGGCTGGCGACTCCTGTAATTATATCATTATCATTCCCAATTACTTTACCATTTAAACGATTTGCCAGCTCCCTAATTGTAAAAAACATGATTTATTGCCTTTTCTCATCAATTCTTTTAATTATCTTATCGGTTAAATCCAAATCTTGTGAATAATATAATAAATAACTATAATTTTTTTCGAAAATTACACTATACCCTTCTTCAGTTCCAATTTTTTTTATTATATCATTTATTTCTTTAATAATAGGCTTAAGTAAATCTTTTTGCATATCATCTAATTTTTTCTTGGCAACACCTGCTAATTCCTGATAGTCCTTAAATTTTTGATTAATAAGAGATTCTTTTTCTTTTTTACCTTCTTCGCTTAGCATAATATTCTCTTCTAGTTCTTTTTGCAATTTTTTTATTTCTGATTCTCTGTTATCAATTTTCACCTGTTCATCTTTAACATATTTTTCAAGACTTTTTTTTGCTTCTTTTCCAGATGAACATTCCTCAAGCACACGCTGTGTATCAACATATGCGATCTTCAGAACCATTTCCGCATTTAATATTATCGGGCAAAACAATAAAACAACAAGTGAAATTCCATAAATAATATTTCTTTTTTTCATAAATCTTTTCTCCTATCTTTATTATTACGTTTTAACATTTGCCTGCTGTGTATTTTCTGTTTTTACTGATTTTTTTTCCTCTGATTTTGGAACCACCATATCTATTGCATCCATCGGACACCGTTTTACACATAGCTCACAACCAATACATTTTTCCTTATCTGAGATATGCGGAATTTCCACATCTCCTTCGATTGCTTTTGTTGGACATAATTGACGGCAAATATCGCATCCAACGCAAATGGCTTCTTCAATTGATGATTTTGTTCGCGGTACCACATAATCATTAATTACTTTTTGAGGACATTTAAAAGCACAAATACCGCAGCTCTGGCATTTTTCGTAATCTGTTACGGCAAGCCACTCATCCTTATTAATTGCACCATACGGACAATTTTTAATACATATACCACAACCAATACAACCAACTGAACATTTTGTCCTTTGCTCTTGAGCTTTTAATTTAGAACTGCAATGGATATGAACTTTTTTATTATTTGGGACTATGATTATGACATTACGCGGACATTCTCTTTTGCATTTACCGCAACCGATACATTCTTCAAGAGAAATATACGGCACTCCACGATCGTCAAATTTTGCCGCTCCTATTGGACAAACTGATACGCAGGTTCCACACCCAATGCAAGAATATGGACAGGTATTTGCATCAAGATGCGAAAGAGCATCTTTGCAGTTGGTAATACCAAGCGCTCGCAGTTCTTTTATTTTATCCGGTTTCTGCCCTTTACATAATATATATGCGCGTTTTTTCTCACGTATACTAGGATCTTTACCTGCTATAAGAGGTCTTATCGTAACATCCTTATCGTAGATCTTTATTATATCCTGTCCCACAATTTCCATTTTTGTATCTATAAGATTTATACAATTACCGCATTGAGGACATTCATCTCTGTCGCATGGTAAGTCAACTTTTTTTCTATAAAAATAAAATTCCGGATGTAAATTAAAGAATTGCCATATCATAGATGCAATTACTGCCATTATCGCTTCATTTTTATGGATAATACGTGAAGTATCAAGAACAAATGGCGACCATATCTCCTCTATCCATAAAATAACACCTGTAGCGCAAATAAACATGCTTGCTCTGAATACAGTCCAATATTCTAACTTTTCATTAAAATTATACCGTCCATATTTTGGACGTTTATTTGTGAAGCCGAATGCGTAATTAAACAATTGCAATGGGGCAGTAAAATCCAATTTACCGGGGAAAAGATTTTTTAATGCCTCTCTTCCTGTCTTAGTAAAAAGCATATAACCAAAATGATATAATGAAGCAGTAACAAATACTACACCTGCAACCCTGTGCAAAATTCCTTTTAACCAAAACCACCATGCAGAATCGTAACCTAGGAAAACCATCCAATTTTCAGGTATTTTCTGCAGAAAACCAGTAACCATCAATATAAGCATGCTGGTAAAAAAGAACATATGCTGATTACGGCTTCGTACATTCATATAATAATATCCTTTTCCTATTATATCCAGATAATTTTTATAACATATTTTTTCTAAATATGTCAATATCTTTTTCCTTCTCTGAATAAGATTGACTAATCAAATTAAATTTATTATAATATGACTTTGCTATTAATATTTTTGATTTTTTTCAGGAGATTATATTTTGATTAAAAATTTTTTAATTTTATCTTTTTTAATTTTAATTTGTATAGAAATTAATTTTGCAGAAGAAAGCAAAGATCAATATATTTCAATTTTAACCATTGAAGGAAATAAAAATTTTATAAAACAACCTTCAGGTATTGCAGTTAATTCAGAAGGAAAAATCTTTATTACGGATATACTTAATGCCTGTATTAATGTATTTGATGAAAATGGCAAATTTCAATTTAAATTTGGCGAGAAAGGGTCTGAAGATGGAAAATTTATTCTGCCTTATGATATAGCTATTAATAGTAAAGGAAAAATTTTTGTTACAGACCTGAGCACATATCATATTCAAGTGTTTGATAAAAAGGGTAAATATATTTTTAAATTTGGGAAATGGGGAAATGGTACTGGTGAAATGAATTTACCTTTTGCTATAGAAATAGATAATGAAGATAATGTATATGTTGTGGATATTGAAAATAATTGCTTTTTAAAATTTAATGAACTTGGTCAGTTTGTAAAACAAATTGGAAGAATTGGTTCCATAGAAGGACAATTCATGCAGCCAAGTGATATTACAATTGATAATAGTGGAAATATATTCATAACTGAAATTATTAATAGCCGCGTACAGGTTTTTGATAAAGAAGGTAAATATTTATATAAGTTCGGACAGGCTGGTTCAGGGCCAGGGGATTTTTCTCATCCTAAAGGAATAACAACAGATAATAATGGTAAAATTTTTGTCAGCGATACAGGGAATAACCGTGTGGAAATTTTTAGTAATAAAGGTGATTTTCTAGGCCAGATAGGCGGAATTCCAACGAGCCCTATTAAAATCAAATCTCCCACAAAAATAGTTTGTCCTTCGAAAAAAAATAATCGGATTTTAATAATTGATACCCAGCTTAATAAAATTGAAATTGTAAAGATATAGTTTATAATGAAAGGTTTTCATGGAAAAAATACGTATAGGCGGACAGGCAGTAATTGAAGGTGTAATGATGCGAGGTAAAAAAGCATATTCTATAGTAGTGCGAAAACCAGACGGGCATTTCGTAGTACAAAAAGAAAAAATAAATAACTGGTATAGTAAAATCGATTTTTTCAAGTTACCAATTTTACGCGGGATTATTGCTTTAATTGATAATTTAACTCTGGGGATTAAAGCACTTTCCTTTTCTGCCAATCAATTTGTTAAAGATGAAGAAGAAAAGGAATCGTTATCCACAGGTGAAATATTATTGTCATTTTTAATCGCATTTGGAGTAGGATTCCTTCTTTTCTTTTTATTACCACTGGCATTAACAAATATAATTAAAAATTATTTAATTGATTTAAATTCCAGTCTTTTGTTCAATTTTGTTGATGGGATGTTACGAATAATTATTTTTATTGTATATATTTATTTTATTTCCAGATTGGAAGATATACAGCGTGTGTTTCAATACCATGGAGCTGAACATAAAGCAGTATTTAATTTTGAATCAGGAGAAATGTTATCAGTTGAAAATGCTGAAAAATTTTCTCGTCTGCATCCTCGCTGCGGTACAAGTTTTTTATTATTGGTTATGATGATTAGTATTTTAGTATTTAGTTTTATCCCGCGTGATATAACAATAATTCAAAAAGCTTTTTTCAGATTTGGATTGCTGCCAATAATAGTCGGACTATCATATGAATTTATTAAAATAAGCGGAGAAAACGCAGAACATCCGTTAATAAACATATTAATACAGCCCGGTATGCTGCTGCAGAAACTCACAACGCGGGAACCAACAAAAGAGCAATTAAATGTTGCCATTGCCGCTATTAAAGAAGTTCTGACTATAGAAAACGAGTAACAAGGGTTTATAAAAAATGACCTCTATCCATCACTATTTAGAATCATCCCTGGAAATGAAAAAAATTCTCAATGAAATCAAAAAAGATACAAGAGAATTTTCAATAACAGGATGCAAAGGTTCGCTTGAAGCTTTATTATCCAGCATTATTATAAATCATACAACTTTTCCGCAAATAATTTTGACACGTGATAATGCCGAGCTGAATAAATTTGCTGAAGATTTATTTTATTATTCAGGACAAAAAAATATACTTAAATTTCCCGGACCGGAAATCTTTATAGAAAACAATTATTCTTTTGATGATGAATCACGTCAATTACGTTATCAGACCCTGTGTTCAATCTATCAAGATAATAAACAAATAATAATAACAACTCCTGAAGCAATCAATTCTCCTGTCCCGCAAATTGAGGAATTGCTATCTTATAATATTTTATTGCATACTGGTATGAATCTCAATCCTGATGATTTAATTCGTTTTTGTTTTAAAAGCGGATATGAAGAAGAAAATATTATAGATCACAGAGGAACGTTTTCAAGACGCGGCGGGATAGTGGACATTTTTCCTCTTGGAGCTTTAAATCCTGTCAGAGTTGAATTTTTTGAAGATGAAATATCTTCACTGCGTTTATTTGATATTGAAACTCAGCGATCTATATCAAAAATCAATGATATAGAAATACATCCATTTCATGAACCGCCTGCAAAAAAATTAATTTCAGATTATATTTTACCGGGAAGTACAGTATTTTTATGCAATATGGATTCAAAAAAAATAGATTTATATGAAAATACAAAAAGTCTTATAAAGCCAAAATTTTTTATTGAGTTTAATCACTTATTTCAAGATATTAATCATAAATATAAAAAAAATTTCCCCTTTTTATGCCGCTCTATAGATTCAGCTAAATTTAATCTGGATGCTTTCATTTCTAAACTTAAAGAATATAAAAAAAATAATTTTTTGGTTTTTATTTTATGTGATAATAAAGGACAGAAGGATCGTTTTATAGAAATTCTGGAGGAAAACGAAGCTCCAATCGGACATATTTCAATTCAGGTTGGAAAAATTTCTTCAGGTTTTGAATTTGCTGATGCAAATCTGGTAATAATCAAAGATGATGAAATTTTCGGCAGATATGAAGTAAGAAAAAAGTATCCGCATTTTCGTTCTAAAAAAGGACTTAATATAACTTCTTATCTTGAATTAAGTGAAATGGATTATATTGTCCATATTTATCATGGAATTGGAAAATATTTAGGAATAGAGCGGTTAAAAATTGAAGAAAAAGAAGAAGATTTTATTAAAATCATGTATGAAGGTAATGATAAAATCTATGTTCCAATAAGCCAGCTTAACCTTGTACAGAAATATATTGGAGATGTAGATCCTCCTCCTGCTCTAAATTCATTGCGAAGTACAGCATGGATTCGAAGCAAGGAAAAAGTAAAAAAAGAAGTGGAAAAAATTGCAAAGGAACTATTAGAGATAAATGCCACCCGTCAGCTCGTGCCGGGATATAATTTTAAACCTGATACCCCATGGCAGCAGGAATTTGAAAATTCTTTTATATATGAAGAAACACATGATCAGCTTAATGCAATAACAGAAGTAAAAGAAGATATGGAAAAAAACAAACCCATGGATAGATTAATTTGCGGTGATGTGGGTTATGGAAAAACTGAGGTAGCAGTCAGGGCTGGCTTTAAAGCTGTTATGGATACCAAACAGGTTGCAGTACTTGTCCCGACAACAATTCTTGCTCAGCAGCATTTCAAAACTTTTTCTGATAGAATGGCAGATTATCCAATAACAATTGAAATGTTGAGCCGCTTCCGCAATAGAAAAGAGCAAAAGTTAATCATCGAAAGTTTAATACAAGGAAAAATAGATATAATAATTGGAACACATCGTTTACTGCAGAAAGATATAGAATTTAAAAATCTTGGACTTTTGGTTATTGATGAGGAACATCGATTCGGGGTATATCATAAAGAAAAAATAAAAAAAATCCGTAAACTGGTAGATGTATTATCACTTACAGCAACTCCCATTCCTCGCACTTTACAGATGTCGCTTCTTGAAGTTCGAGATATGAGCATGATAAATACTCCTCCGACTGGAAGGGTGCCGATTAAAACTTTTGTTATGGAATTTAATCAGGATATGATCAAGGAAGCTATTTTAAGGGAATTAGAACGGGAAGGACAGATTTTTTTTGTGCATAATGAAGTTAGAAATATTGAAGGAACCAGTTTGTTTTTGCAGGACTTAATTCCAAATTTGAAAGTTGCTATAGCTCATGGTCAAATGGCAGAAAATGAACTGGAAAAAACAATGATAGATTTTTCTGAACGTAAATACGATGTATTGGTTTGCACTACTATAATTGAATCTGGTCTCGATATACCAAATGTAAATACAATAATTATTGAAAAAGCAGATAAGTTCGGATTAGCTCAGCTTTATCAGCTTAAAGGACGCGTTGGACGATGTGACCGTATGGCATACGCATATTTATTTTATGATAATCCACATGAATTAACACATACTGCGCATAAACGCCTTGAAGCGATTGCAGAAATTACTGAATTGGGATCTGGTTTTAAAATTGCAATGCGGGATCTTGAAATTCGCGGAGCAGGAAATATACTTGGAACAGCACAACATGGACATATAAATGCAGTAGGATATGATTTATATTGCGAACTTTTAAAAGAAAGTATTGAGAAACTTAAAGGTAAACCGCATAAAGAAATAAAAGAACCAGAAATAAACCTTAAAATCAGTACTTTTTTTCCCGATGATTATGTCCCAGATTCAAAACAAAAAATATCACTTTATAAAAGATTATCAGGATTGCAATCAATTTTTGAAGTGGAAGATTTAGAAAAAGAATTAATTGATCGTTATGGAAACATTCCTTTACCTGTTATAAATTTATTAAATATTATAAGAATAAAAATATTAACTATTAAGTGCGGTATAATTAAAATTTACGAAGCAAATAATAAAATCTTTGTTAAATTTGATGAAAAAAATAAATTAAAACCAGAAAAAATAGCAATTATTCTTAAACAATTTGCTGAGAAAATTTCTTTTTTAGCCAGTTCAACTCCTATGCTTACTATTAATACAAATCATATAAAAATAGAAAGTGAAAAAATAGAATTAGTTAAAAAAGTATTGCATATTTTGGAATAATGTGTTATATTTTTTTGTTTAATGGAAAGGAGGATGTAAATTATAGGATGTAAATTTGCTTTGTCCAAATAAAAATCTAAATGTTGAATTTTGAAATATTTCAACAAATTTTATAGTAGAAAGAAAGGAATTAAAAATGAAAAGGAAATTAAAAATAAGTTTAATATTTTTATCTTCAGTTTTTTTGTTTTCAGCATGTAAAAAATCAGGCGATGAGACAGCGCAAGCTAATCAAGCCGTAAATCAAGGACCGGTAATTGCTACTATTGGCAGTTCATCAATTACTGTTGAGGATTTTAATACTAAATTCAGCAGTATCCCTCAGCAATTCAGAATGTATTTTAACGGGGATGAAGGGAAAAAAAGATTTCTGGATGAACTTATCAGAGAAAAACTTTTTGTCGAACAGGCATTACGTTTAGGACTTGATAAAGATCCAGTGGTTCAAAAAACTATTTCACAGATGAGAGATAGTATTATCAGTAAAAAATTATATGAAATGAAAAATGAAGAATTTACACGTACAGCACAAGTTACTGATGCAGAAATAGAAAATGAAATAAAAGGTAATACTATTGCTTCTGCAGCTCATATATTAATTAAAGACGAAGCAAAAGCAAAAGAAGCTTTAAAAAGAGTAAAAAAAGGTGAAGATATACAGAAATTAGCAGGAGAATTATCTGAAGACCCAGCTGGAAAAAGAAACGGCGGATTGCTTGGAACTTTTTCACGCGGAGAAATGGTCCCTGAATTTGAACAGGCAGTATTTGCTTTAAAAATAGGTGAAACAACTCCTAATTTAGTAAAATCAAAATTTGGAAATCATATTATAAAACGTGTAGAACCCAACAAGGATGAAGTAAGGAACAATTTAAACCGCAAAAAACAAATGGAACTTTTTGATAAATGGTTTGAAAGTCTAAAAAAAGAAATGGCTGTTAAAATTAATGACGAAGAATTTAAAAAAGTATCATTAGAAGCCCCAGTATCAATGCCTGGTATGCCATCCGGACATCCATCAGTTCCACAAGCTCAAGAACCCGAAGTACCTGGACATGAAGTTCCACAACATCCAGCAGCAACTAAATAGTTTTTCTTACGTAATCCACATACCTGTTTTTATCAGGTATGTGGATTATTTTAATTACTCATCCAAAAAACTATCTATAAATTTTATTTTTTTTTCTTCTCTAATACCGGGATAATGGCTTGTTAACAATATTTTTCTATCTTTGCCAATTATACTTGCCCCAATTTACTCAACTTGAGTAATTAACACCTCATATCCTCTCAACACTTTATCTAATTTGAGCCTTATTTGTGTTATGTCAATAGATATTTTGGTTATTGTTTTAATACAGAATAGCAAATCTTTTATACCTTTTTGTAAATCATTTATATTATTTTAGTAATCGCATTATTGATTATATTTTCAATTTTTTCTTTTTCCTGTACTTTATCAACCTCAAATGTAAATAGCACGGCTTTTCCATTTCCAAAAGTTTTTGTGATAATTGCAGGAAATGTTTTATTGCTGCCATTTTCTATTTGTTCAAAATCTATTTCCTCAACAACAAAATCTCCGATTTCAGTTCCTTCTTCTAAACTTTCTTTTATGTTTATATCTTGTTCATCTGCTTCTATTTGAATAAAATATTTTGCACCTTCTGTAAATTCGTATTGCAAAGAAAGTTCGATTCTCTCGCAATCTCCCTGTCTGGTATCTTTATCATCTGTTGTTGCAATTGCTGCAATTACATTGCCTGTTTTTATTTTTGTTCTCAGAAGTGTTGATATTGCCTGCATATTTGTACTATCGCTATTTATGTATATAGTTCTATTTTTTTCTTTGCTTTGTCCAATAAACTTTGCACCTGTTAATTCTTCAAACAATTTTCTATGCTGTTTTTCATTTGTTTTTATGAGTAAGAGCACATCTCCATTATATATAGATTCTCTGAATTCTTCTTGAATAAAGTTGTTATCAAATCCCCCTATTTCCCCCTTTGCTGTTATGCAATGGCATTGACACTAAATATATTATTAAATTAAGCATTGAAATTGAGCATTAAAACCATCCTTTTGCCCTTTATTACTTTAATGGAATACTATGCAGCAAATTTTATTATTTCAAATTCAATATTTGATTTTTTATTTTTTTCAACAATATTTTCAAGTTGAATATGAGTTTCGTCATCAATAAAAAATTCTCCACATTGTTCACAAACTAGAGCAGGCACATTCTTAACAAGAATAAAATATGTTTTAAAATCAATTGGAAAATTAACTGTACTTGTTTCCATTTTTCCTTTACACATTGGACAAATCATAATTTCCCCTTTCTGGTTTTAAAATTATTTTCCCATTTATTTTTTAACTTTGTCAATTATTTCTTTTATATCCATTTTGTAATTTATTTATCTTAAGTTCATCTATTAATTCTTTTTTTGGTGTAACAAACAAAGTTTTTTCGTTTTTATATAATACCAGCCCTGCTGTTCTGCCCTTTGGTTTGCGGATAAATTTGCGGTAAGTATAATCAACAGGGATATTACTTGAATCTCTTGAGCGGCTAAAATAAGCAGCGAGTAATGCTGCCTCTTCGATTGTTTTAACCGGGATAATATCACACTGTGTTTTATTTCTTACGATAACATGCGCTCCAGTGTATTGTTTTACATGCAGCCAGAGATCATTTAGACGTGCCAGCCGCATGGTAACATAATCATTTTCTTTATCATTATTACCAACCAATATCTCATATCCATCAGATGAAATAAAGCATTTTGGAAGCATATTTTTATTTTTTAGTAATTTCTTTTTAATTTTAGTTTTAATATGTAAATAATTTTGATCGACTAAAATATTTTTTACTTCATTTAGCTGCTCATCTGTATCTGATTTTTTTATTTCATTAATTTTTTCTTCCAGATAAAAAATTTCATCTTCTGTCATTTCCAATTTATTTTTTAAAGCTTTATAGGCATCTTGATTTTTATGATATTTTTTGAAATATTCCTGAGCATTTTGTGCAGGATTTTTCGATGGGTCCAAACTGATATTGATTTTTTCTGCTTTGTCATTAAAAATATTTTGAAGAGATATTTCAGATATCCCTTTTGCTATTTTATAAATATTTGCTGTCAAAAGCTTCCCATAAAGTTCATACTTTTTTATTTCTTCCTCATTTAACACGGAATTTTTTAAATTTTTTTCGCGTTTAATTAATTTGGAAACTATTTTTTTTATATTGTTAATTAGATTAAATTTTAAATAATCAAGATAATTTTTTCTGGTAAGACTTAAATAATAATCAACACAACTGCAAATTGAACTAAACTGAATTTTTTCAAATAGATCAGAATCAAATCCTGAAATTTTTACCGGGTTTAGATGTATAATTTTATTTGTCTTTTTTTCTATAATAATCTCAGGTGAAAATTTTTTTTCTTTTAAAGCGGAAAATAAGTCTGAAAAATTTTGCCATGACTTGTTATTGTCTTCGTTATAAATATATTTTGCAATATTGCCGGATATTCCTGAAAAATTATCAGTAAGAGTTTTATATCCATTTTCTTTTCCGGATGTAATGATGGATAAAAAATTTTCTTCTGTAACCAGAAAAGGAGAAAGCTTTTCCTGTTTGGGTGACTGAGTATAAATCTGACCGGGATAAATTTTTCTCTTGGAACTCATTTCTTTGTCAACATGACGCATACTTTCTAATATTCGGTTATTTGCCTGATTGACTAAAATGAAATTGCTGTATTTTCCCATAAATTCTAAAACAATTAATTTATTAAAATTTTTTTCATTATGGTTTTCCAGATAAATATATAATACTCTATCAAAGCATACTTGTTCTATTTTAGCAATAAAACTATTAATAAGATGCGTACGTAAAAAACTGCAAAAATTTGATGGAGCAGGAGGATTTTTTTCTTTTAAAGAAGTTATAGTGCAGCAGCCAAAGTCAGGATCAATTGAAATAAAAAAAATATAAGTTTTTTTATTTTTGCTTATAATAAATTTCAGGGTGTATTCAGGGATATGATAAATATTATGGATATATCCACCTAAAAGGATATCTTTAAATTCCTCTGTTAGTGCATATAGAATTATACCGTTAAAAATCATTTAAAACTCATTTTCATTTTAATTAGTAGTTAACTATTTCCTTTAATTCTTCCCCAGGTTTAAAAACAACAACTTTTTTTGGCAAAACCACAACTTTTTCACCAGTTCTCGGATTCCGTCTTATAGATTTTTTTTTCTCAATTATTTTAAAAACCCCAAAACCTCTAATCTCTATTCTTTTATCA
Source organism: uncultured bacterium (assembly GCA_964457585.1). Taxonomy (GTDB): domain Bacteria; phylum JACRDZ01; class JACRDZ01; order JACRDZ01; family JACRDZ01; genus CAYWFU01. Next base: position 61,083 of record CAYWFU010000009.1, read on the forward strand.
TTTAAAAGAGAATCTTTAAATGAAGAAACAAATTTATCCATTATAACTTTTGAATCTGAAAAAGAGATATCCAGTTTTCCCATTATTTTTTCTGCTATTTTATCTTTATTCATAAAATTCCCTATATTATAATTTCCATTCCATCACTTGCTGTATAGGTTTCTTTAAAATGACTGCGTGCTTCTTCGTTAACCATATTCATAAAATTATCGTCATGAGCAGGAGCATGGTGGAATAAATACAAACGTTTTGCATTTGCCTTATGAGCTATTTTTATACCTTCTTTCCATGTACTATGTCCCCAACCCTTAAATTTAGGGTATTCATCAGGTGTAAATTGACAGTCATAAACAAAAACATCGGCATCACGTGCAAGACTTAATACATTTGAATCAAAGGTGCTGTCTATATGCTCAGTATCACAAACATGAGCATAAATTTTACCATTAGATACTATACGATATCCTAATGATTGATCTGGATGAGAAAGCCGTTTGCATAAAACATTGGAACTCCCAATTTGAAATTCTTCGTTTTCAGTTATATTAACAAAATTAAAAACAGCATTTAAATCTTTAAATCCTATTGGAAAATAGGGGGATTTCATTTGATCACTTAAAATCCGTTCCAATGTCCGCCATCCTTTTTTTTCCCCATAAAAAGTAAATTCATTGCACATACCTTTTATTTTATTTCCTTTTGAATCTCTTTTCCCTATAAAAAATGGTGTAAAAAATGGAAATCCCTGAATATGGTCCCAATGTGTATGTGAGAATAAAAAAGATGCTTTTCCATGCCCTTTTCCGCATTCACTGGACATCAGCTGATTACCAAGTGATCGCAAGCCTGTCCCCGCATCTATAATAACAATATTATTATCATCAGTAACTACCTCTACACAAGTAGTATTTCCGCCATATTTATTAAAATTTTCTCCGGATACGGGAATTGATCCTCTAACGCCCCAAAATTTTATTTTCATATTGCTCCTTTATCAATTTATTGTTTTTATTCCTCTCCAAATACCTGAGCAGAAAAAATATATATTTCAGTATTAGGATCTTTCCATGCATCAGCCGGCAATCCTGCTTTAAAACAAGTTTGCTGTAAAAAAGTATCTCTATCCCATTTATATTCTGTTGCCACTTGAGGCAGAAGAACTCCTCTATAATAACCTCGAATAATATATATACCATGAGTCCCAACTTTAATCTCATCCACATTTTTAATCAATTTAAGTTCTGAAAGCACAGAAATTTCCAGAGAAATATTTTTCAATTCATCTGCTGAAAGAGGATTAAAACGCGGGTCCTGAGTTGAAGAAGAAACAGCCATATCAATTATAGTACGGTATAAGGGTTTATCAGAAGTAAAAGTTCCGATACATCCGCGTAAATTATGATTTATTTTAATAGTTACAAAAGCACCTTGATGAGCTAAAAATTTTTGATTGGTTATATTTTCAATTTTAGGTATTTTTCTTTCTTTTACATAAGAAAAAATAGTATCTCTTGCTATTTTTAAAAGTCCTTTTTTTTCATCCTGTGTTAATTCGCTCATTGTTTCATTTCCTATGGATTTTCCGATTGCAATTGATGCATAACCTACTACCTGCTCTTTATTGCCTGATGTATCTCCCGAATTAGCTTTATTTAATAATACAGCTTTATTAACTCCTTCTAATGATTTTGCTATATTAAGCGCAACTATTACAGGATTAAAACCACATAACTCGCATTCATGTGCAAAAACTCTCCTTATTAAAAAATCAGTATCTATGCGTAAAATGCCGTCTATTGCTATTGAATCCATTTTTTGCGCAATTTCATATGAATAATAATGCGATAGGTCTGTACTTGCAATTATTAAAACATCATTGCGATTTTTAATATTATTACTAATAGAATCGGCAATTATTTTATAATCATTAATATTTTTTATATCTCCAATTACGATAGGAACAATTTTAAAATTTTTTAATATGTATTGTAAAAAAGGGATTTGCACTTCCAGAGAATGTTCTTTTATATGCGGTGAGATTTTATCATTAAATAAGGGTGTTTCTTTAAGAATTTTTTTTGCAAGAAGAGAATCAATTTCAACCTTACCTAAAGGGGTTGCAAAATATCCATCAGTATAAATAGATGCTCCTTGAAAGTATTCAGTATGAGCCGGGCCCAAAATTATAATTGTTTTAAATGGGAACCCCTGTATTGCTTTATATCCATAAGCAGCAACCGGTCCTGAATATACATATCCCGCATGCGGAGAAACCAATATTTTTGGATTTATTGCCAGTGGAGGTAATTTAACCTGATCAAAAAAATATTTAATCATATTATTTAGTTCATCAGGATTTGCAGGATAAAAGCTTCCGCTTACTGCAGCATTGCGAATATTAGAATTTTTTGCAGGATTATCTTCAGCACCGGGAGATTTAGCAGTACATGCAAAAAAAATAACAAAAAAAATTAAAAATAGATAAGTTTTTTTTATTTTGTCTTTGATCATTACAATTTTTTTTCTACAGTTCTATTTTTCACTTCAGAATATTTATAAATCCGATTACGGCCTTCATCTTTGGCTAAATATAGAGCTTCATCTGCTTTATATATCAATTCCATTGCATCCTTAGAATTATCGGGATACGAGCAGATTCCACCGCTTATAGACATTTTTACTATTGGGGTTGCTTCATTTCCTTCAAAATCATTTTCACTGACTGCCATTCGAACTCTTTCTGCAACCTGAAATGCCTGTTCCTCGTTTGCAATAGGTAAAACCACAACGAATTCTTCTCCGCCATATCTGGCTGTGGTATCTACATTTCTTGTTTTGCTTTTTATTATTTCAGATAATGTACGCAGTACTTTATTCCCCTGTTCATGCCCATAAGTATCATTAAAATGCTTGAAATGATCCAGATCGAAAATTATAAAAGCTAAACTATGTTTATAACGATCCGCTCTTTTTTTCTCCTGTTCAATTCGATCTAAAAAATATCCATAGTTATAAAGACCCGTTAATCTATCATGTACAGATACCCCTTCTAATATTTCTTTTTGTTTGCGATTTTTACTAGAAAGAATACCCAGTGCGATTCCCATTCCAATATATAAAATAACTCCAACAGGAATTTCTATTTTTGCCTGCATAGGATTAATAATGTAAATATCCCATTTATAAAGCCACCAGCCAATCATAACAGCAGATAATATGCTTACAACTAAACCGCCTATTAAATCATAAGTAATCGCAGCGATCAATAAAGGAACAGCATATAAATGCCAATATAGATGTACTCCTTTAGTATGATTAATCATAAGGGTAACATAAGTAAATGTAATCATAATAAAAAGTAAATTACCAAGATGAATTTTACCTTTTAAATTCATATATGCATTCCTTCATATTTCATTTAAATCTTAAAAAAAATCCACAAAAAATAAATAGCTATTACAATAATAATCAGAAAAATTCCAAAACTTATATCACTGGTATAATATTGTAACATACGTTGAATTGCTTTAAAATATATTTCTTTTTGTTCATTAAGAAACTGTGATTTTTCTTCCATTTTAGCTTCAATCTCCAGTAGTGAATACCCTGCGCCTCCATGATGAAGAGGACGGATTTTATTTATTTTTTCTCTTAATTCAAAAAGTGATTCCAGGTTGCGGGCAGCACTTTTAATGTTTTCAATTTCAGATGACTGATAATGTGTATTAAGAATCGGGATAATCCATTTTTTCAGTAAAAGGTATTTTGTTCTCAATTTGCAATATTCATACATTTCTATTCTTTTTAAATCTAAATCCATAATCCATTGTTCTGCTTTTTTAAATGAATTATAAAATAGATCTGAAAAATCCTGAACTTTTTTATTGTAATCAAAACATAAATCCTGGTATAAAATATAAAATTTGTCTATAAAGTAAGAAGATGAATAAGTTGAAAAGACTGAAGGTTTTGACATTTTTGCGGGTATAGAAAAAACATATTCAACTGTAAGATGGTATTGAGAACTGATATTAATATTTGCCGAATAAAAAAGTTTCTCTGAATTTAATTGTAAATAACTTTCAAACTGCTTAAATGTATCATAACCTGAAATTATTAAATTTTGACAGATTTTAGCAATTTTATAATACCAGAAATCAAAACCTATTTGCGCCGGAATATGTAAATGGAATAAACCAAACTTCATCCCGATTATAAAAATTAAACTGCCAGCGACAACCGGAATAGCAATTCCGCTTAAATTGTGCATATCCCAGAAATTGATATCTGATAATTGCACCAGAACTTCCTGTTTATAATTACTTAATAATACAGATGACATAATTTCCTTAATAAAAAATTGTGAAAAAATTCCAAGAAGCAATATGCTGATAGCTAGAATTGCGGGAGAAAGATTTAATGAAGAATCCTGCAGCAGAGACCGCAGGGTATCTTCTCTGATAGGAAGATTATTATTTAATTTGTGCCA
>CAYWFU010000010.1:0-16818 GCA_964457585.1 uncultured bacterium
TTTTTCATATTTTGGTATCTGACCATTTTGATAATCAGATTTGTTATCTGAAATACTTATAATAGTTGGTGCTCCAAAAATAATATTTAAGTTAAAGAAAAACATTAATCCAATTATTGTAAGTATTAGATATTTTTTCATTATCTCATCTTCTTATATTAAAAATAATCTTACTTCCATCTCGTTCAAATTTAAATCTTAAAGGCTTTAACGGATTCATTGCATCTAATACTCTTTCACGGTTGCCATCATCCACATAAATTAATAGAAATCCGCCGCCGCCGGCGCCAGAGAGTTTGCCTCCGATTGCACCTGATTTTCTTGCTTTATTGTACATTTGGTCTATTTCTTCATTGGATATTTTTGATGCAAGTTCTTTTTTATACATCCAATTTTGATGAAGCAATTGACCAAAATCATTAAAAAAATTTTTATTCAGACTCTCTTCCAATTTTGGAATAGTTTCTTTCATTTTTTCAAGAGTTTGAAATTTCTCTTTATCATTTATTGTGTTTTCATTTTGTTCAGATAAAATACTTTCTGAATTTCTTGTAATTCCAGTATAAAAAAGAAGAAGTTTGGAATTTAACCTTTCTTTTTCTTCAAATGGCAAATCAATTGTTTTCACTTCAACGCTTTCATCTTGTTTAAATTTAAAAATCCGCATTCCTCCATAAGCGGCAATATATTGATCCTGCTTGCCAATTGGTCGCTTCAATATATTTATTTCAATTGCACAAGCCTCTCTTGCTAATTCTTCTTTTGTCTTCAGCTCACCTTTATAAGAATAGAGAGCATTTAAAAGTCCTACAGTTAGTGTACTCGATGAACCCAGACCTGAACCCTGTGAAGGGATATCAGCCATGGTTGTAATTTCAATACCTTCTGTTACATTTGTTTTTCTTAATGCTTCTCTGACAAGATCATGCTGAACCTCATCTATTTTGTCTACCATCTCAGTTTTTGTATAACCAACACGAATTTTTTTATCAAATCTTTCTTTTATTACTACATATATATATTTATCTATTGCTGTGCTTAAAACAGAACCTTCAGTTTGTGAATAAAAGCTTTTTAAATCTGTACCGCCGCCTGCGAAACTTATTCGTAATGGAGTTTGACTGATAATCATTTTTATCCTTTTTTAGTAATAATAATCCTTTTGCAATTTATCTTCTACTTGATTTAGAATTGTGCCAAGAATTTTAATTTTAGTGTCTTTTAAACTATTTAAAGATCTTTCAACTATTGAACGCCGTGTTGAACCTGCTTTTATTACAAGTATTGCTCCATCAACATATGAACTTAAAAGAACAGAATCAGATATAGGATATATAGGTGATGAATCAAAAATTATTAAATCAAATTCTTTTTTTAATTCCTCGACTAAAATCTTTATTTTGTTTGAACCTAAAAGAACTGATGGATTTGGACAGTGAGATCCGGAAGTAAGAACTTTAAGATTAGCGACATCTGTATCATGCAGGCATCCTTCTACTTTTTTATTATCAATTAATACATCAGTTAAACCGTAAATTAATGGCAATCCGAATTTTATATGAATTGATGGACGCCGTAAATCAGCATCAATAAGAAGAGTCTTTTTTTCCATAAGATTAGCCATAATCATTGCCAGATAACTTACACTAAAAGTTTTACCCTCAAATGGGAGTGAACTTGTTATCATTAATGATTTAATTGGTTCATCAGAAAATAAAGCTAATTTTACGCTTGTCTGAAGACGATAAAACTCGCTAAATTCAGGAATATCCAGCATCTTGTGATTAACTATCAAAGAGGAGGATAACTGTTTTTTAAGAACCTGTGCAAGAGTTTGTGATGAGACATATCCCAATCTCACTAAAACTTCACCTAATCTGCTGTTATCTTTATCTCTTTCTTTTAAAGCATGTGTAAGCTGAGATTTATTGATAATACCTGCATTAAGCATTATTTGTCCAAGAAGATCTTTTTTTATTTTCATTTTTTGCCTTTAATACCTTCCAATTTTGGAATTGCAGCAAGTACGGGAAGTTTAAGAAATTGTTCGACTTCAGCAACAGAATGAAATGAATCATCAAAATATTCAATTGTCATTGAAACTCCAATACCCAGAACCAGACCAATAATCGCGCCCATAATTGTATTCATTAGTGGTCTGGGTTTTAGTGGTTGATAAGGTTTATATGCGCGGTCAAAAACTCTTACATCATTAGTATTGACATTTTCTTCAATTCGCGCTTCTGATAATCTTTTTAACAAAATAGTATAATATTCTTCATTTACCATTTTTTCTCGCAAAACATCTGCGTACATTGACTGTTTTTCAGGTAACGATTTTATTTTTTTCTGTTCTTTTATAATTAAATCCTGCAGAAGTTTTTCTTCATTTTTTTTAGCATTAATTTCCATTTCTGTTTTAATAAGCTCCAGAAGAAAAGGATTATTAAATTCTTTAGGCTTTACTTTGTTTTCTAAATTAATGCGGTTTACTTCATCCTGGAATTTTGTTTTTTCATCTTCTAAATCCTTTTTTTTTGTTTCCAATTCTTTTTTCTTTGCTGAAAGTAAAGGATATTCATCTGTATATCGATAAGTTAAAGAATTTACTTCTTCTTCGAGCACAGAAATGTTTCCTTGCATTTGCAAAAGTGGAGTATTACTCTTTAAAAAATTTTTATAATCATTACTAATGTCAGTATCACTATTTACATCTCCTTTTATTTGTGATATTTGTTCTTTTATTTGATTGAATTTAGATTGTAAAACCATAGAATCTATCCCAACCTGATATTTCCTTGCTTCCCAATTTGAAATACGTTTTGTGATTTCGTTTATCATATCATTTGCCTGCATAACTCCTTCTTTTTCCTGGAAATTATTCAAGTTTTTTTGAGCTTCATCTAATTTAATTCGTATAAGATTCATCTGATCTTCAATGAAAATTCTTTTTTCGCGAGCTTGGGATGTATTAAATATTTGATATTTTTCAATAAAAGTATCAGCTAAATTATTAGCGATTTTAGCAACCATGTCAGCATCATTCCATTTAACAGATATAAGAAGGGTATTTGCACCTTCAAAAGTCTGAACATTTATATTGTTTTGCAATTTTTCCATAAGTTCTATATATTCTTCCTGATCCTTTGCAGTACTTCCAATACCAAGATTTTTCATTACCAGCTCAACTAAATAACGACTTTTTAACCACATGGCTTCTGGTTCAAGCGAAGGTTGAGTATAATGTTGTTTAACACTTGCTGGTTGTTGTGTTATTTGCACACGAATACTGGTGCTTGCTTCATAAACAGGTTCAATAATTTTACTTGTTATAAAGGCTGAAATTGAAACTGTAAATGTAATTAAGATTATTAACCATAATCGTTTTAATACTACGCGATTTATAGTGGTTAAATAATTACTGGTAGCTGTTTTTTGATCTTCCATATTTCCCTTTAAAAATTACTTTACATCTTTATCAACAATCATTTTATCAGGAATAACCTTGCCTGTCCATATTTTTACATCTTTTAAAATTTTTACATTATTTCCAATAATACAGTTTTTCCCAACTATTACATTTTCATTTATTAATACATTATTCCCAAGTTTTACTCCATCATCTAAAATGGAATCAATAACTTTTGAAGCATTTCCAATACTAACTTTTTTCCCTAAAATAGTGTTTTTAAGATAAGCTCCTTTTTCAACTAAACAATTATCAGATAAAACACAATTTGTATCAAATGTAGTACCTTCAGATATAAAACAATTTTTACCAAAAAAAAGCGGAGGATTTAATTTAACTTCTTTTTTTAATTTAATTTCATCTTTATACCAGATATTTTCCTTAAGCAATTTACCTGAAGGATAAAATCCAGTTGCATCTTTTAATACATCAAATTGAGCTTTACGATATTGTTCAGGTGTCCCCATATCAAATAAATATCCTTTCAAAGGATAAGCATAAAAAGGAATATTTATTTCCAGAAATTTAGGAAACAGATCTCGTCCAAAATCAAAAAATTGTTTTTCAGGAATATATTTTAATATCTCTGGTTCAACAATATAAATCCCTGCATTTATTCCACCTGAAAAATTATCAAGGTTTTTTGGTTTTTCTAAAAAATTTATAACTCTATTTTCATTATCAGTAATAACTACTCCGCAGTATTTAGGATTTAAACCTGTTATAAGCCCAATGGTTACTTTTGAATTTTTATTTTTATGAAATTCTATTAAATTCTGTAAATCAATATTTACTAAATTATCTCCATATACTACGACAAAAACTTCGTTAAAAAAATCAGCTATTTTTTTTATAGCACCTGCTGTTCCCAATAAAACATCTTCATAAGAATAAATAATATCCATACCAAAATTTAATCCACCTTTAAAATAATCTTTAATTTTATCAGGATAATGATGAAGATTCATTGCGATTTTTGTTATATTATATTTTTTTAACCATTCTAAAGTATATTGTAAAACAGGCTTATCCAATATTGGCAGCATTGGTTTTGGGCAATCAATTGTCAAAGGTTCAAGACGTGACCCTACTCCTGCTGATAAAATCATTGCTTTCATTTTTAATACCTTATTTACTCAAGTTGACTGATTGAAATTACTTTTCTATCCATATTACCGAAGTAATATTTTCAAGTTCTGGATCAAAAAGAGCGTTATCCGCTGAAACTTTACTGAAAGATATAGCAGGTGTTCCTGTTCCTGCTTTTATAAATTTTAAAGTTAATATATTTCCGCTACCGTTAATCCCAGCTTCTCCTCCAAAATTGGATAATCCAATTAGTAATTTTCCCGAATCAAATTTTTGATCAAAAAAATTCACTAATATTTTTTCAAAAAAAGAACCTTTGTTATAACTATATTCAAGCGTATCTTTCATTTGAATTGTATTTGGATCGTAAACTAATATAAAATAAATCCCTGCGGCATTTTTAATATTTTCCATATCGATTGATACTAATATCTCATTATTAGCGGTTGAATATGTTGAACTTAAATTAATTTCCGGATAAGAAATTGAAACATTGGTTGTATCATAGATATTTGTTGTATCATTGATATTCGTTGAATCTTGAATATTGGTTGTATCTTGTATATTAGTTGTATCCTGTATATTAGTTGTATCCTGTATACTGGTTGTGTCCTCCACATTACTTGTGTTGTATGGTGGTTTATATTCATCCGAAGCTTCTTGAGATCTTTTTTTACCTTTACAACCTTCCATCATTACAAAAAATAATAAAATAATAAATAAATAAATTGTTTTTTTTAAATTATTTTTCATTTTATCAATCCAAAATGCAATTTTAAAATTTCAAAATCATTATCATTAACTTTTTTATCGCCATTTATATCTGGATTTATATTGAATTTATTAGATTTATATTCATTTTCATTTTTGTTATAAAAAAACATAAGCAAACTTAAATCTCTTCCATCGACTCTACCTGATTTATCAATATCAGCATCAAAGGAAAGCTTCACTTTTATATTTAAAATTTTAGTTGTATCAGCAGAAACTTCTTTTTGAGAAAAAATATTAATAAAATTATGTCTATTAATATAAGGAAGCAAAAGAACTGAGAATAAAATTATTAGTAACTTAAAAATATTTTTTTTGCTAATAGTTTTCATGATTTTTTTGGGTAGGCTACCGCTATTATATTTTTTGAAAGTTTTTAGTTTTTAAGTTTATTTAGAAGTCAAATTAAAGCATACTATCATTAATTATTGTTGACATCGATATTCCATATTTCTTCATTTTATTTTTTAAAGAATTTAATGAAATCCCAAGAATTCTACTGGATCTTGTTTTATTATAATGTGTTTTAGTTAATACTTCTTTTATAACTTCACGTTCAACTTTTTTCAAAATACCTTCTTTAGTTTGAAAATTTAATATTTTATCAATAATATTCATAAAAGAAGGATTATGAACCAAATTTGTGGTTAAATTGTTAATTTCATTATTTTTTATTATATGACTAATATGTTCCAGCATAATGTATTCAGTGTTCAATACTGAAATCATAGATTCTATAAAATTTCTTAATTCTCTAATATTTCCTTCCCATTTTAAATTTTGTATAATTTTTAAAGCATCAGAGGAAATCCCTTTAATATTTTTATTGCATTTATGGTTATAATATTCAATAAATTTTTCTATCAGGATTGGGATATCTTCTCTTCTTTCTCTTAAAGGCGGAATGTGTATGTGTGATACATTTATTCTATAATACAGATCTTTTCTAAAATTTTTATTTATAATTTCTTTTGCTAAATCCTTATTAGTACATGAGATTATTCTCACATCTACTTTAATCTCTTTTTCTCCCCCTACCCTTCGAAATTCTCCTGATTCCAATGTTCTGAGAATTTTTGACTGAAGAGATAAGGACATATCTCCAATTTCATCTAATAATAAAGTACCTTTATCCGCTAATTCAAAAGCTCCTTTTTTTTGATTAATAGCACCGGTAAAGGCACCTTTTTCATGCCCAAATAACTCAGTTTCTAATAATCCTTCAGGAATAGAACTACAATTTACTGCAATGAAGTTATTATTTCTTCTATGACTATTATTATGAATATATTGCGCAATAAGCTCTTTACCTGTTCCTGTTTCACCTGTTACAAGAACAGTAATTTTTCTTTTAGCTAATTTATTTGCTAACTCACGAACTTCTTTAATTTTACTGCTTTCACCTAAGATATTCACATTAGATCCCTTTTTCTATACTAAATATTATAATATAACGATAGCATTTGTCAAACTGAATAAATAGATAGATTGGTCATTATACCACAATATAAAATGGTGAGTGATAAAAATATGTCTCTAGTTATTTATTTTTCTGCGGCAATAGAATAGTTAAAGTATAATGTTCTGTATTTAAATATTGATTAGCTACACGCTGAATATCTTCATTTGTAATTTTATTAATTTTTTCTTCATAGTAATCTGATTCTGTATAACCTAATCCATATAATTCATTAAGCGCATCACCAAATGCCTGTGATTCATTTGTTTGCAATGATATTGCATGTTCACCTATTAAATTTCTTTTAATTCTAGTTAGCTCTTCAGATGATATAAGTTCTTTTTTAAGCTGCTCAATCTCTTTTAAAATTATCTTTATTGATAGTTCAACTTTTTCAGGAATTGTTCCAACATAAAATATATAAGCACCAGGATCAAGTCCAAGCATTGAATATGCGCCAACAAAATAAGCAAGACCTTCTTTTTCTCTTATCTCAGTATAAAGCCTGCCGCCTTGATCACCATATAATCCTGAAATTACATCAAAAATATAGCGGTCTTCATTTTTAATATTCACACCTCTGAATCCTAAAAAAACAATAGCCTGATTTATATCTGCTTTTTCTTTTTCTACTTTTTTTATATTTACCTGTTCAGGTTCCTGCTTAATTTCAACAGTTTTCTTTTTTAAACCGCCAAAATTTCCAAAAATATTATCAATCTTTTCAACCGCATTTTCAGAATTAATATCGCCATAAACTGCAATTACCATATTATCCGTAGTACACATAGATTTATAAAATTGGCTGATATCTTCTCTGGTAATAAGTTTTATACTCTCCTCTTCTCCTAAAGATGAAAATCTATAAGGATGTTCTGTAAACATGGTTTTCTTGAATAAACGCGAACCTGCATTAAATACGTTATCTTCTCTGGTACGTATTGCCATTAAAATATTTTTACGTTCTTTTTCAATCTCTTCCTGTGGAAAAGTCGGTTCTGTAATAACTGACGAGAGCAGTTTCAACCCTTTATCAAAATCTTTTTTCATAACGCTTAAATTTAAACCAAAACTATTATCTCCGCTATAAGTCTCAAGAGAAGCTCCCATTGATTCAATTATGTTATTTAGATCTTCTCCTGAATAAGAAGCTGTCCCTTTTTTAATTATTGTCTGTAAAAAATTATTTATACCGTTATTTTTTTCATTTTCATATCGTACTCCACCTTCAAATACAACTCTGACATTTACAATAGGAAGATTATGATTCTCTTTAGTCAGTACTCTTATCCCATTTGAAATAGTAGTTTTTCTCAGTTTAAATTCCTTTTTTTCTTGAGGGATTATTATATTTTTAGTAGAGTCAAGTGCCTTTTCCTGTTTTGGTATAATTGCAGTTATTGTTAAATTTTCAGGTGTTAAATAACGATCTATTACCTGTTTAATATCAGCTTCTGTAACATTTGATATTCCTTTAAAATATTCTTTTGAAAAATTAATACTATTTATCATTTCATTGGATCCGATTGTTCTTGCCTGACTTTCAACTGTCTGTTGACCGAAAATGCTGCTGCTTAAAACCTGATTTACGGATTTTTTTAGTTCTTCCTGAGTTACACCTGTATCCCTGATCTTTTTTATTTCCATAATGATTTCTTTTTGCACTTTATCAATATTTTTTTTATCCAATGTACAGTTAAATCCAAAAATACCGGGATATTTGGGAGTGTATGAAAATGCATAAATAGAATATACTAATTGTTTTTTTTCTTTTAATTCTTTGAATAGTCTTGAACTTCTTCCTTCTCCTAAAATATTGGAAAGAACATCCATTGCAAAAAGATCTTTTTCATAAATACTTGGTCCGTGATATCCCATAAGCATGTGAGTAACATTTATATCTTTTTCAATAATCAGTTCCCTTTTACCTAATTGTGATGGTTCTTGAGGAATATATGTATTCGAAATTCTATTACGTGTAAAATCCTTGAATATTTCTTTTATCTTTTCCATTGCAGTCGAAGCATTAAAATCACCTGTTATAACCAGCACCATATTATCAGGTGTATATTTTCCTTGAAAATATTTGATAATATCATCACGAGTGAGTTTGGCGAAAATATCTCTATATCCGATTACCGGATGACGATAAGGATTCACGTTAAATGCAGTATTCCAGAAGAGCCGATATATAAGACGCCCTGGATCGTCCTTATTCATATTAATTTCTTTTAAGATTACATCTTTTTCTTTATTGAATTCTTCAGGAGGAAAATTTGAATTCATTACTGCATCGCTTAATACATCAAGCCCGGTATCAAAATATTTAGCTGTCACTATAGTATGAAAAACTGTTTCCTCATAAGAAGTATATGCATTTATTGTACCGCCGGCATCACGGATTGCATTTGGAATATCCCCTACTTTTCTTTTTGCTGTTCCTTTAAACAGCATATGCTCGACAAAATGTGAAATCCCGCTTCCGGCATATTCATCTTCAGTTATAGCACCTGTTTTAACCCATATTTGAATTGCAGCTACAGGAGAAAAATGATTTTCTTTTAAAAGTACAACCATACCATTATCCAATACAGAACGCTTAATATTCTGATCAAAAGCAGTTGAAGTATCAAAAGCAAATACATATATATAAATAAATATTGAAAATATCAAAACAATTAAACTCTTTTTCATTAATAATTCCTTTCGATGTTAATTTTCAGCTTATTCCATAGATTTTCACGGGAAGTGTTTTCCCTTTAACAATTACAGTATCTAATTCTTTAGCATCTATTGAATTTTTTATATATTTATAAGTGAATTCTGTAATAATTATATCATAATTGTATTTCCTTGTTAATGCTTCAACTCTGGCACCTAGATTAACATTATCACCAATAACTGTAAAGTCCATTTTTTTACCTGGTGTTCCAATATTCCCTACAATCATTTCACCGCTATTTATTCCTATCCCGATTCCAATTGGTGCTTTGCCTTCCGATAGCCATTTATTCTTTAAATCCTTCAAAACTTTTAGCATTTCTATCCCGCATTTAACAGCAAGTTCAGCATGATCTGGCTGAAATATAGGTGCACCCCAGAAAGCCATTATTTCATCACCGACATATTTATCTAGAATGCCATTATATTTTAAAACTACATATGTCATTGCACTTAAATATTCATTTAACATTTCAACTATTTCATGAGGTTTGCGTTTTTCACTAAAAACCGTAAAATTTCTAATATCCGAAAATAAAACTGTCATTTCTCTGGTTTCACCATGTATGCCTGCTTTTTCAGGATTTTTTAAAATTTCTTCAGCCAGTATTGGAGTAACATAACTTGAAAAAATTGCTCTAACTTTTTTCTCCTCTTTTTCTTTTAAAATATAGTGATAAATCGCTATTAAAATAAAATTCAATATAATTGCACTTATATTAGGAGTAATACTCATTAGTTTATTATTATTGTCAAACTGCCAGAAGACAAATAAAATATAACTCACAACTATCGCCGATGAAATAAATAACCATTTAAAATGTCTAATAGAAATAGAAATTATTCCAATGCATATCCCTATAACAAAAATAATATATATATTTTGCATTGTACTTAAACTGTTTAAATAATCTTTTCTTAAAATTTGATTTATAACATTAGCAATAATTTCCACTCCTGGTATTGGTCCAAATGGTGTTATTTTAATATCCAACAATCCAAGAGTACTTGTAAATCCAACCAATATTACTTTATTTTCCCAATCAAATTCTATTTTTCTATTTAAAATTTCATTGTATGAAAAATATTGAAATGACTTTTTACTCCCAATATAATTAATCAACATCTTTCCATCACTATCTATTGGGATATCAGAATTATCAAGTTCTATTTTATTTCCAAATTTTATTTTAATTTTATCTTTAGTAATTCCCATATAATCACAGGCAAGAAGAAGAGCAATTGAAGGATAAATCCTTTTTTGATAATATATAACAAGCGGTATATTTCGAGTTATTCCGTCAGATTCAGGTTCATTATTGATAAATCCGATTCCTTTAGACTTTTCATATATTTCTGTTACTCCTGGAAGTATATCTTTATATTTTTCTCGAACTTTGGATAAACTTTCAAACGAAAATTTATCAAATAAAAATTTTGAATTTACATTGTTTTCTTTTGAACCAATACTGTCTGTTAAAAAATAGTAATTAAAATATACATTGCCAGCTTGCTCAACAGCTTCTTTTAGAGCCTGATCATTTTCTGGATGCTCTGTATCAGATTCACTAAAAAACATATCAAAATAAATTAATTTAGGTTTATATGGAATCAGAGTTTTGATTAATTGAACATGAATTTTTCTTGACCATGGCCATTTTCCTATTTTTTGCAGATCATCAGTTTCAATGCCTATAATTACAATGTCCGGATGTATAAATTCATTCTTGCGAACACTAATATTTCCATTGCTTTTTATAATACCAAAACGTTTTATCCCAAACATAAAATCATAAATTCTATTTTCTGAATTGTCAAAAAAAGTGGTATGAAAATATATTACGGAGATTATCAATGGTCCAATAAATGAAATAATAAGAGTGATTAAATTTTTTTTAAATTTTTCTGAATATTTGAGCATATTTATTTAACTTTTTACGGTGACTGCTGATTAATTTCCACGTTAGTATCTTTAATAATAGCATTTGAATCTATCCCAATTACCGATGTATTTACAATTGCAGCGTTTGTATCTTTACCTATAACTGATGTATTTGTAACTATTGCATTTGTATTACTAGCAGAAGCACCGCTTAATGGATTAAATATGATTTCACCATTAGCACTTATTTTTAATATCCATATATCATAATTTCCTGCACCAAAAGAATTTGTTTGTCCAGCAATTATATATCCATCATCATTTGTTTGCTGGATTGAATATGCAGCATCATTATATAGTCCACCAAAAGTTTTTTGCCATAATATTGTTCCATTAACATTTAATTTTAATATCCAGATATCATAATTTCCTGCACCAAAAGATTTTGTATAACCAGCAACTATATATCCTCCATCTGATGTTTGCTGAATTGAATATGCCACTTTATCATCATCTGCTCCACCAAAAGTTTTTTGCCATAATATTGTTCCATTAGCATTTAATTTTAATATCCAGATATCATAATTTCCTGCACCAAAAGATTTTGTATAACCAGCAACTATATATCCTCCATCTGATGTTTGCTGAATTGAATATGCGTTATCATTATTTGCTCCACCATAAGTCTTCTCCCATATTATTGCACCTTCTGAATTAAGCTTTAGCACCCATATATCAGACATGCTTACACCAAAAGAATAGGTATCACCAGCAACTATATATCCACTATCTGTTGTTTGTTGAATTGAATATCCATAATCCTCATCTGCTCCATCATAAATTTTTTGCCATGTTATAGTACCATTTGAATCTAACTTCAATACCCAAAAATCATAGCTATAGCTGAATGAATTAGTAGTAAAACCTGTAACAATATATCCTCCATCAATTGTTTGCTGAATTGAATAGGTAAAAGCATAATCAGAATTTGCCATTCCAAAAGCTTTTTGCCACACTATTTCTCCATTTGAATTCAGTTTTAATACCCAAAAATTAGAACTGGCAGTACCAAAAGAATAGGTGTTACCTGCAATAATATATCCTCCCTCTATAGTTTGCTGGATTGAAAGTGCATCATCATTATCTATTCCACCATAAGTTTTTTGCCATGTTATTTCTCCATATGAATTAAATTTTTGAACCCAGAAATCAGAATTACCGGCACCAAAAGAAGATGTAGTTCCAGCAATAATATATCCACTATCTGATGTCAGCTGAATTGAAGAAGCTGAATCAGTGGCTATCCCCCCATAATTTATCGCACCATTTATCTGTGTGTCAAAAATCCATATATATTCATTTGCTATTGCATTTCCTGATAAATCCGTAACTTCAGTTGTAATAGTAACAATGTACTGTGTATTATATTCAAGATTGCTTAATGGTGTAAATGTTGCCGTAGCACCAGTATAAGTTATTATACCTGAAATATAATCCACCCCATTATTTACAAGGAATGTATCTGTATTAATAGTGTCAGGATTCATTTCTTCGCTGAATGTTATAGTAATGGATGTATCCAATGAAATATCTATTGCTTTATCAGAAGGGATTGTATATAAAACTGTTGGTGGAGTAATATCAGTGACATCAGGTAATAATGTAATATTTATTTCATTAATAACACCAGCACTAACTGTAAATGGACCTGCCGTACCTTTATATAAAGTCAACTCTTCTTTATTTTTTCCTTCAATGGTTATCATTCGATTATTTCCAGCAGGGATATTATTTATGTCACCGGAACCATTTTCGCCAGGTATAGTTTCAAATGAGAAGTTTACTGTTTCCATATCCGAGGCAGAAATAACACCTGTTATTTTGTAAACATTTTGCGGTGTGACAGGAAGAACTCTTTGGTTCCTGATTTTATTTATACTTCCAGATTTCTGATTCATCCAGATTATTTTTATTCCCAGCGAACCATATAGGGATTTTTTTGTTTTATTATCAAAACATGAAAGTGTGATAAATAGTGATATAATAAAAAAAGTATAAAATATTTTATTTAATTTCATAATCTGAATTTCACTCCAGTATAAATTAAATTCTTACTATATTTCTCTAATAAGTCATTTGAATCATTTTTGTAATAGCTATAATATGTTATCCAATAAATATTTTTCGTAACTGGATATTCATATTTAATAGTACTTATATTTTGCGTATCTTTTCTATTTTTTATTCCGGATAAAATCTGTGAATTAGAATAATTACGTGTACCAAATTGATGCTCTAAATTTATTCTGTGGTTTTTTAAAATTTTCCACCATAAATTTAAAAGAATATTATCAGCATCATAATTAAAATTATCATCATTTGAGCTATTTATTTTTTTTGAATATGTAATATTAGTTGTAAAATTATTACGTAACATTATATCCCATGCTATATTAACGCCATTTCCTATGTCTTTTTGCTTAATATCATCTAATGGAATAAAATTTTTATCATATTTAGCAAAACGTTCAGAATAATTATAAGTAAAATAATTATAATTAATATTTATATATTGAAATGAATTGATTTTAAATTTCATTTCGGGTGCGAATCCAAGTGCTTGATACTTATCTACTTCTATTTCTGAATCTTTAAAATTTTCATATTGAGTTCTGAAACTTAAAAATATTGATTTATTTATAGGGAATAGATAATTCAATCTTAAATAATTATTTTCATAAAAACCATTTTCATTCTTTATATATTGATTATGTTTAAATATATAATCAATTTCAATATCTCCATTTTTTTCAGATATGGGGAATTGAATTTGTAATTTTGGTGTTATTATAAAATAAACATCTGAAACTTTTTTTATCCCGCGCAATGAAAAATTTTGAGAAGTATAATTTAAATTATCATCAACACCAATCCCAGCTTCAATAGATGGAATGAACTTAGGTTCAGCAAAAATATTATTTATCAGATAAAATAAAATTAAAATAGTAGTGAGTAGCGAGTAACGAGTAGCGAGGAAGCAAGAATTGGGGGAATTCAATTCATTATAAATAGCAAGAACTAATTTATGTGCTTTTTGCCAAACAACCAAATCCTCAAATTTTCCTGTTCCCATATTTCCCCTCGCCCCCAATGGCATTCAATAACATTAACACTAAATTGACGATTAAGCATTGAGCATTGACAATTGAGCATTAAGAGCTAAAATACCTCACTACCCACTACTCGCTGCTTTTTTTACCACTTCACTCTCACTGTCCCTGAAGATGGCTTGCTTGTTTCATCATTCGGTTTTTCTACTCTGCTTTCTTCTTTCTCTTCATTTTCAATTCTTCCTAAATCAAGTTCATGATTAGTTTCTTTAGTTCCTTCTTCAATTGAAGATTCATTGTCTATAATATCTTCTATCTCATTTTCTATTTCTTCTAAATTTTTTGGATTAATTTCTTCTGGACTATATATTTCTCCTGATTTTAAAGGAGTTATATTGGTGATTAATTTTTTCCCTGCTTTTATAAATTTATAAGTATCAGGGCGTGCAACATCGCTGACTTTTACTTCTCCATCCAAAACATTCAACTCAATTTTATTCTCTCCAATAATTAATTCATAAGATGTTCCATAAACTCCAAATATAGATGCGCTGGTTTTAATTTCTGATTTTTCATCGCGTTTCAATTCTTTTATTTTGTTATAAACTTTTCCCATGAATAATTCAAATTGTTCTGTTTTTTCAGTAACTTTTTTTTTAAAAATAAGCATAAAACTTTTTTCTTTTTCTTCATAGGATAATTTTTTTATTTCAAATAAACTATTTTCATGGATACGAATGCTTTCAAGCTGGAACTGAATCTGCACATAAGAATTAGCATCTGTTTTTATTGTATCACCTTCATAAACCTTATCTTTTAAAGCCAATTTTTCATATTTAGTTTTATTAATTTGTTTTACATTAACAGTTCCTTTGATTAAAACAACTTTACCACTAGCACTCTCATCCCCATAAATTGAAGATGAAATAAAAGTTAATAGTAATAAATATGATAACAAATGTTTTAATATACTCATTATAATTCCTAATTTTATTTTAATTTATAATATAAATCTATCAGCCATCTGCCAAATTCAGTTTTAATTATATATTTATCTTTTACATTATTTAAATAGTTTATTATTTCCGGATGAGATGTATTTTTTAGTGTATTTGTAATTACGCATGGCCCTTTTTTCGTACCGCCACTAACTACAGAGGCACTCTTAGTCTTAAATATAAAAATATAATTTTCAACTAAGGCATTTCCAGCTAAATCTTTTGCTCCTGTGATTATTACTGTATAAACTGAAGAATGCTCAAGATTAGCAGATGGTGTAAATGTTGCTGTTGTTCCGCTGTATGTTACTGTGCCTGATATTTGTCCAGATGCGCCTGTGAGAGTAAATGTTGATGATGTAATAGATCCGGGGTCAATTGGTTCATTAAATATAACTGTAATTGCAGAATTTAGACTTATATCTATTGAATTATTCAGAGGGTTAGTTGATATAATTTGAGGTGGAGTTAAATCTATTTCATTCCCGGTTTTAAAACTCCAGGTATAATCATTTATAATTGCATTCCCAGCTAAATCTTTTGCGCCTGTTGTGATTGTTGCTGTATATATTGTCCCATAAGCAAGATTGATTGATGGGGTAAATATAGCTGTAGTACCGCTGTATGTAACTGTACCTGTTATTGGTGACTGCGGGGTATCCACTTCAGTGGGTCGGGTGACATGGAAACTGGATGTATTAATTGTTGAAATATCCATAGGTTCGCTAAATGTGGCAGTTATAGCAGAGTTTATAGCAATGGCTTCAGCATTATTTGCCGGAGTTACTGATGTTACTTGCGGAGGAGTTATATCAGGCTCATCTCCGGTTTTAAAACTCCAGGTATAATCATTTATAATTGCATTCCCAGCTAAATCTTTTGCGCCTGTTGTGATTGTTGCTGTATATATTGTCCCATAAGCAAAATTGTTTAATGGGATAAATGATGCAGTTGTACCATTGTATGTAACTGTACCTATTACTTGTGACTGCGGGGCACCCACTTCAGTGGGTCGGGTGACCTGGAAACTAGCTATTGTAATTGTTCCGGGATCCATTGGTTCGCTAAATATAGCTGTTATATCAGAGCTTATCGCAATGTCTTCAGTATTATTTGCCGGGGTTACTGATGTTACTTGCGGTGGAGTTGTATCAGGCTCATCAGCAGTTTTAAAACTCCATGTATAATTATTTGCAATTGCATTTCCGGCTAAATCTTTTGCTCCTGTTGTGATTGTTGCTGTATAATTTGTCTCATAAGCAAGATTGTTTAATGGGATAAATGATGCAGTTGTACCATTGTATGTAACTGTACCTATT
>CAYWFU010000010.1:16918-19547 GCA_964457585.1 uncultured bacterium
TGGGTCGGGTGACCTGGAAACTAGCTATTGTAATTGTTCCAGCATTCATTGGTTCGCTAAATGTCGCAGTTATACTAGAGTTTATTGCAATATTTACTGCATTTTTTGTCGGGGTTACTGATATTATTTGTGGTGGGGTTGTATCCGGTGCAACTGGTGCATTAATAGTTGAAAAATTCCATAAATAATTGTTTGAAATTGAATTCCCTGCTAAATCTTTTGCTTCTGTTGTTACTGTTGCTATGTAATTTGTCCCATATGCAAGATTGTTTGATGGGGTAAATGTAGCTGTCGTACCGCTGTATGTAACTGTACCTGTTACTGGTGACTGCGGGGCACCCACTTCAGTGGGTCGGGTGACCTGGAAACTAGCTATTGTAATTGTTCCAGCATTCATTGGTTCATTAAATGCGGCTGTTATAGCAGAATTTATTGCTACACCTATCGCATTATTTCCAGGACTTGTAGATAAAATAACCGGGGGTGTTGTATCAGGCGCTTCACCAGTTTTAAAACTCCAAGTATAATTTGAAACCATAGCATTATCTGCTAAATCTTTTACTCCTGTTTTAATTGTTGCAGTATACTGTGTATTATAAGCAAATTTAGCTAATGGTGTAAATATGGCTGTTGTTCCACTGTATGTAACTGTACCTGTTACTGGTGACTGGTTACTGGTGACCTGGAAACTAGATGTATTAATTGTTGATGCATCCATTACTTCACGGAATGTTGCAGTGATTGATGTATTAATAGAAACATTTGATGCATTGTTAATAGGATTTGTTGAAATCACTATTGGCGATGTGTTATCTGGACATTCTTCACCAATAACTGAACCCCATTTAACTATACCGCTTGAAGAATTAAAAATATCTATTCCGCAAATTGGTTGTACGGAAGCCCATGTATTGCCAATAGCGTACACAAAGGCTGTTCCATTATGCGTGATAGAAATTCCTGTTACATCAGTAAAATCATTACCACCAGCTTCAATAGCTGTTCCGATATCAGGATTCCCATCATCAACACGGATTGCATTATTGCAAATGAATTTATTACCGCGAATCTTTGGTATTGAGGAAGAATACTGAGAACGAACCGCACCATATGTATACCCGGTTGGTTTATTAAAGGTATTATTTTCAATTAATGGATAACCATGCTGAACCTGTATCCCAATCAGTCCATCCCCAATGATTGTATTATTTCTAACAATAGCATTATTATTTGATCCAATTATATCAATAGGGCATCCCATATTCAGGAATGTATTATTTTGGATTGTTACTCCATCTGTACAATTACTAACGTATACTCCATAACTATTAGTATCAAAAATATTATTTTCAATAACTGATGTACCATTATTTCCTATCAGAATACCGCCATATGTGGATGTTTTAAAGGTATTATTGGATATCTGCATAGTTATTCCATTAATCTCAATAGCTATATGCAATACATTATAGGCTGGTTCACCGATTCTAAAACCTGAAATTCTTGCTCCTTCTGCGCCTCTTATTAATGGAGACCAATTTCCTGTCTCTGGAGCAGTTCCTGTAATAAGCGTTGAAGTTGTTCCATCTCCTTTATTGGGCTCATCACCTATTAAAATTTGCCCGGATTGCAATATAATCGGGAAAACCTCTCCAAGCGCTTCATTATAGGTACCTGGTTTAACTATAATAGTTTTATTTGTGCCAGCAGTGCTCAAAGCATATGTAATTGTTTTAAAAGGGCTATCCTCTGTTCCAGGATTCAAATTATTTCCATTAATTGCATCAACATAAAAAGTATTACTAATAGTTTTAAAGCTCCATATATAATCACTTGCAATTGCATTACCGGCTAAATCTTTTACTCCTGTTGTAATTTTTGCTGTGTAAAGTGTCCCATAAGCAAGATTAGCTGCTGGTGTAAATGTTGCCGTTGTATCATTGTATGTAACTGTACCTGTTACTGATGACTGGTTACCAGTGACCTGGAAACTAGTTATTTTAATGGTTGAAGTATCCATTGGTTCGTTAAATTTAGCTGTAATAGTTGTATTAAGAGGAATATTTATTGTATTATTCAATGGGGTTACTGATAAAATTTGCGGTGGAGTTTTATCAAGTATAAATATTTGGACAGGAACATTTTTGTCGATAGTTGTATTATCACCTAACTGACCATAATAATTCCATCCCCATGCCCATAACGTTCCATCTGATTTTATGCCTGTAGTATGTATCCCGATTATATATAGCCATCCTGCTGATACTGTTCTCCATTTATTATCACTTCCAATTTGTACAGGAGTATTTTTATCGATATTTGTCCCATCTCCTAATTGACCATAATCATTATTTCCCCAAGCCCATATTGTTCCATTTGATTTTATACCTATTGCATGGAGCCATCCTGCTGATACTATTCTCCATTTGTTATCACTTCCAATTTGTACAGGAGTATTTTTATCGATATTTGTTCCATCTCCTAATTGTCCAGAACCATTTGCTCCCCAAGCCCATAATGTTCCATCTGATTTAATACCTATAGAATGATAATATCCTGCTGCGGATACTTCTATCCATTTATTATCAATACCAATCTGCGTGGGAGTATTTTTATCGATATTTGTTCC
>CAYWFU010000010.1:19647-30544 GCA_964457585.1 uncultured bacterium
ATCTCCTAATTGTCCATAATTGTTATCTCCCCAAGCCCATAATGTGCCATCTGATTTTAAAGCAATAGTATGACGATATCCTGCAGATACTGCTATCCATTTATTATCACTTCCAATCTGCACAGGAGAATTTTTACTGGTATTTGTCCCATCTCCTAATTGTCCATAATTGTTATCTCCCCAAGCCCATAATGTGCCATCTGATCTTATACCAATAGAATGAGCATATCCTGCGGATACTGCTATCCATTTATTATCACTTCCAATCTGCGCGGGAGAATTTTTACTGGTATTTGTTCCATCTCCTAATTGTCCAGTACCATTATCTCCCCAAGCCCATAGCGTTCCATCTGATTTTATACCTATAGTATAAGCATATCCCGCAGATACTTCTACCCAATTATTGTCACTACCAATCAGTACCGGCGAATTTATATCAATTTCTGTCCCATCACCCACTTGCCCAAAGTCATTTCTACCCCAAGCCCAAAATGTTCCATCTGATTTTATGCCTGTAGTATGAGAATATCCCACTGATACTGCTATCCATTTATTATCACTGCCAATCTGTACAGGAGAATTTTTATTAATATTTGTTCCATCTCCTAATTGTCCATTATAATTCCATCCCCAAGCCCATAATGTGCCATTTGACTTTATACCTGTGGTATGCCACCCTCCTGCAGATATTTCTACCCATTTATTATCACTGCCAATCTGTACAGGAGAATTTTTACCAATACTTGTTCCATCTCCTAATTGCCCTGAACCATTATCTCCCCATGCCCATAATGTGCCATCTGATTTTATACCTATGGTATGAAGATATCCCGCAGATACTTCTACCCATTTATTATCACTGCCAATCTGTACAGGAATATTCTTATCAATATTTGTACCATCACCTAGCTGCCCAGAATAATTATTTCCCCAAGCCCATAATGTTCCATCTGATTTTAGTCCTATATTATAATATTCTCCCGCAGATATTTTTTTCCATTTATTATCAGTGCCAATTTGTACGGGTGTATTTTTATTGATATATGTGCTGTCTCCTAATTGCCCTGAACCATTATTTCCCCATGTCCACAATGTCCCATCTGATTTCAAGCCTATTGAATGAATATATCCTGCAGACACTGCTGTCCATTTATTATCAGTACCAATCTGTGCTGGTGAACTTTTATTTGTATTAGTACTGTCTCCTAATTGACCATAAGCATTATATCCCCATGCCCACAATGTCCCATCTGATTTAACCCATAAGCTATGATAACCA
Source organism: uncultured bacterium (assembly GCA_964457585.1). GTDB lineage: Bacteria > JACRDZ01 > JACRDZ01 > JACRDZ01 > JACRDZ01 > CAYWFU01. The sequence continues at coordinate 20,927 of CAYWFU010000010.1, forward strand.
CCGGATGCAAAAGCTTGACTCTTATTATCAATTGATGCATAAATATAATGTGATAAAAAAAATGTAAAAAAAATACTTAATAACCAAATTTTTTTAAAATTTAAACTAAACATTTTTTTCTCCTTGTTTTAATTACTATATAATAGAAAAAAATGAACTAAAAATCAATCTAATTTTATTTGTTACAAGTTTTGCAATATATGTATTCCTATTTCAAAAATAATTTCTCTTGAATTTTTTCTTTTTTTTAGTAATATATATAGCAAGCGTTCAGCCATCAGCTTTCAGCATTCTGCTAGAAACAAGCATATTGATAGCTGACAACTGATAGCTGAACGCTTACTATAAAAAGGAGAGATTTAAATGTCTAAAATACCTTTTTTTAAATCTGCTATAATAATTATTTTTATTATTTTATTTAACCTGAATATTTATGCTGATTTCAATTCTAATGTAGACTCTGACAATGAACCAACAGAAGGTAATGGTTCTTTAATAATAAAAAGTGATCCCGAAGATGTTAAAATTTATTTAAACAATGAATTAAAAGGGGGAAAAACTCCTCTGGAATTAAGTAATATTCCAATGAATGTTTATACAATTAAAGTTGAAAAAGAAGGATTTAATTCTATTGAAAAAAAGGTGAATATTTTAAAAAATAGTACTTCTTATGTTGAATTTAAACTTATTGTTGAAGAATCATGGCCATTCTTTAAATATAATTCAAATAGATCTTCTTTTATAAATAAAACGATTAAACCTCCATTTAAATTAAAATGGAAATTTAAGTGCAATGATCAGATAAGAACATCTCCTGTTGTTGATAAAGGAGTTGTATATATAGGAACTAATGATAAATATTTTTATGCAATTAATGTGGAAAATGGAAATATTAAATGGAAATTTAAAACCGATGATCGCATATTAGGGACAGCTGCAATATCTAATGATATTGTTTATTTTGGAAATGAAGCTGGTTACGTTTATGCTCTTTCTGCGTTAGATGGTTCAATAGTATGGGAATTTTTAATAGATGAACCAATAAGCTCTTCCCCATTAGTTAGTAATGGGTCATTATTTATTGGATGTTTTAATGGTAATTTTTATTCATTGGATGTTAAAACAGGGGGATTAAAATGGAAATTTAAGATAGAAGGAAATATATGGTCATCCCCTTCAATAGCTGATGGAAAAGTCTATATTAGTTCAACAAATGGCGAATTATATGCTTTAAAAGAAGATAATGGCGATTTATTGTGGAAATTTGGTATAGAAAAACCAATAACTTCAACTCCGGTAATAATTAATAATATGGTGATTTTTGGAGCTCGAAATAATTCTTTATATGCTCTGGATGCTTCAAACGGAAATTTAAAATGGAATTATCGAACTGATGGAGAAATAAATTCTTCCCCGGCAGTTGATAATAATACAATTTATGTAGGTTCTGATGATAATTCTTTATATGCTGTTTCATTAGATAAAGGAGCTTACAAATGGAAAACTGCAGCCGAAGGTAATATTGCTTCCAGCCCGATTATTGCCGGTGATTTCATATATTTTGGTTCAAATGACAATAATTTTTACTGTGTTGAAAACAGCTCCGGAGCAATAATGTGGAAATATACTACTGAAGGTCCGATTCTTTCTTCTCCTGCAATACTTTCCAATTCCAGTAAATTAGTTTTTGCTTCTACAGATGGGAATGTGTATTTATTTGAAAAGTAAAGATTATTGAGCATTAGGTATTGCTGATACTTCTGCTGATTCAGAGCTTTCCCCAGAACTATTTTCTGCTGTTATTACATAATAAATTCTTGTTCCATTAGTCCTATAGTTATGTGTATATGGACTTATAGCACTAGATATATAATAGTAATAGTTTGTTTTTGATACTCCTGAGGAATAAGAGTAATATATATTATAAGATGTTGCATTCGTTACGGAATTCCATGTTAATATAACTTTTCCATCTCCAGGTGTTGCAGTAACTCCAGTTGGAGCTATAGGGGGCGGACTGGGTTTAGCTATTTTTTCGCTTGACATTGAACTTTCCCCATAACTATTTTCTGCTGTTGCAACAAAATAATATGTTGTTCCATTTGTTAATCCAGTAAGAGTATACGGACTTATGACATTTGGAATTTTATTTCCTGAAGTTTTTGTTATAGAAGATGATTCTGACCAGTAAATATTATATGATGTTGCACCTGTGACTGAATACCACGAAATTTTCACCTGACTATCTTCAGCATTTACAGTAATAGATGGAGCTAATGGAATACCCCATGGAGTAGCTGATACTTCAATAGATTCAACGCTTTCACCATAACTATTTTCTGCAGTTATAATATAATAGTATGTTACACCAACGCTCCTGCCTGTATGCACATATGGACTTGTTACACCTGTAATTGCATAATCATCTTTTGATACACCTGATGAAGTAGAATAATAAATATTATATGAAACAGCATCCTGTACAGAGTCCCATGTAATTGTTACTCTTTTATCACCAGGGGATGCTGTAACTCCTGCTGGAGCTAAAGGAGGAACACCTGGTTTTGCTATATATTCATTAGATTCAGCGCTTTCTCCGTAATTATTTTCTGCTGTTATAACATAACAATATGTTGTCCCATTATTCAATCCAAGTTGTATATATGGACTTGAGACATTTGAAATTTTATTTCCGTTATATTTATTTACTCCAATATTTGTTGACCAATATATATTATATGCTGTTGCGCCAGTGCTTGATGACCAGGTTATTTTCATTTGTTTATCGCCCGGAGTAAGTGACACTATTGATGGAGGTTGAGGAATACCCCATGCTGTTGCTGATACTTCATTAGATTCTATACTTTCACCATAGTTATTTTTAGTTGTTACAACATAAAAATATGTAGTACCAATACTTCTTCCAGTATGCACATATGGGCTGGTTACACTTGAAATTTTGTAACTATTTTTTGATACACCTGATGAAGTAGAATAATAAATATTATATGAAACAGCATCCTGTACTGAGTCCCATGAAATTGTGATCTTTTTATCACCGGGGGATGCTGTAATGCCAGTCGGTGCAGATGGCAGTATACCTGGTGAAGCTGAAACTTCTTTTGATTCAAGACTTTCCCCATAGGCATTTTCTGCAACAAGTACATAGTAATATTTTGTTCCGTTTATCAATCCATTATGTGAATAGGGACTTGTTACATTAGTGATTTTTTCTCCATTACTTTTATTTACTCCTTTTATTGTTGACCAGTATAAATTATATGATAATGCATCATCTACTGGATACCATGTAATTTTTATCTGACTATCACTCGGTGTTATAGTAGCTATTTCAGGAGTTGATGGAAATGCTAGAGGAGTTGCTGATACTTCATCTGATTCTTCACTTTCTCCATAATCATTTTCTGCAGTTATGATATAATAATATGTTACACCATTTGTTAAATAATTATGCGTATAAGGACTTTTTATATAATAAGATGAAATTTTCGTTCCTGTTTTTTTGGTTACTCCTGTTCTTGTATCCCAATAAATATTATACCATATATCTCCTTGTATATAATCCCATGTTAGTTTTACTTTTTGATTTCCAGAAGCAGCTTTTAAATTTTGTGGTTTAGATGGTATTGTTTCCATTAGATCTCCAGTAATAAATTTCCATTTATAATCTGAGATCATATTATTGCCATCCAAATCTTTTACATCTTTGCTAATTTTAGCTTCATAAGTTGTAAAAGGTTCAAGATAAATTGATGGTGTAAAAACTGCGGTTTTTTCATTATATGTCACTACTCCAGATACAAGTATTGTATCAATAAATAAATTAAATGTGGAATCATTTATAGTTGAAATATCCATAAATTCACTGAATGTTATTTTGATAAGTGTATCCAAGGATATTTCATTTGTATCATTTCCCGGAATTGTAGAAATAACTTCCGGAAGTTTACCATCTGATTCAGTTCTGAATTCCCATGTATAATCATCTAACAATGCATTTCCGGCTAAATCCTTTATATCTTTTGTTATTTTAGCCTTATAGTAACAGCTATATTCCAGATTACTATTCAGGACAAATGATAAAGTATTTGCTGAAGAATCATATTTTATATTTCCATCTATAGTGAAAACACCTCTTTTTAATTCAAAATTTATAGTAGTATGGCTAATACTTTCACTCAACACAGCAGATATTGAACCTGTTGTAACAGGGATATTTATAGTATCCGGAGATGGCGTTGTTGATAATATTTTCGGAGATGTAATATCCAAAATAATAGTATCGGTATAAGGTTTTTCATTAATATTATCATAAATATCTTTGAACCATACATATACTGTTTTTTCACCTTCACTCGGTAATAGCTCCCAATCTATTTTTTCTTTAAATGGTTCCCAGTTTGAAAGCGTATCAGTATTGCTTATACACATACCTCCAATTTCGTTATCATCACTGGCTTTTAGAGTTAATGAAACAAATGTTGAATTTGTATATTTTGCATTTTTGTTTATTGTTATACTCCCTGTGGGCGGAAGAGGATCGAATTCTTTTTTTTTCTTATTCGTTCCACAGCTTAATGAAATAACAAAATATATACAAAAAATAATAATAACAAATATTTTAATTAAAAAATTATTTTTTAAATACATAATATACTCCTTAAAAACTAAAATGCTTTCCCAATACCAATTTTAAAATTCCCCATATCTTTCATATAATATATTTCTGCCAATAAAAATATTGGTTCCAAATTAATTTTAGCCCCTGCAAAAAATTCATTAGAACTATCTTTATTTTTCAAATTAATAACAAGTTCATTTTGTTGATTTTCTGCTTGAGAATAATCTAATGAGCTATCAATTATAATTTTATAAAAACCAATATAAGGAGTAAAATTTGAAAAATTATGAAAATTTATTGCTGTTCCAGTGCGCAATTCCTTCCATTTGATTTTTCTATTTAAACTATCAGATTCATCATTAAAATTAAGATATTCTGCTCTCAAGTCTATATCCAGTTTTTTCAAATATAATATATCTATTTTTACGCCGGCTTCATAAGCGAATGATGGTTCCCCATATTTTTCAGGCAATCCGATTTCAACTGCTCCAGCTCCTATATATAAAAAGAATATTTTTGTTATTCCATATTCAAGGTTAACAAATTGCGTTCTATAATTTGCAGTGATTTTTTTATTTTTGCTTTCATCCTTTGTCTCAAGTAAAAAATCTTTAATTTCAAAACTTATAGTGGTTTTTTTCTCAGGAATAGATTCAAAATATTGTTTAGCTGAAAAAGAAATTAGATTTATACGTCCTTCCTTACCAGCCACTTCATTTCTTATTTCATCATAAATTTTTATAATTTTTGGAGAAATTATTTTTGGATCTAATTTTTTTATCGGATTTATTTTTATTGCATTTCTGAATGCTTCACTATATTTCAGATTATTGATCATATAATAAGAAAATCCCAGATATAAATAAGCTTCATATTTGCTATCAAATCCCTCCAGCAAAATAGATGCTGATTGAAGACTATTAATAGCTTGATGGTATTTTCCTTCATTATAAAATGATTTACCTGATATAAGCAAATTTTCATAATCACTATCTGCATATATTTTTATAACAGAAAAATTAAATACAATTATTAATATATAAAAAAAAATCAGTTTTTTATTATTCATATTATTTTTCTTTTAACTGCCAGCTATAAATATTATTTTGCCCGGGTAAAATAACTATCTTTTGTTTTAGAAAAAAATATTTTTCATTTTCAGTTTGTATCTCGATTTCATGTTCTCCAGATTCTATTTTTTCTTCAACCATTGGAGTTATACCAATATATTTTCCATCAATATAAATCATTCCCCAGGGGATAGTATTAATCGTTATATAACCAACATTTTTTTTAAGTTCAACACTAATATTTTCTTCTTTACCCGCATCAATTTGGATTGTTTTTTTGACAACTAAATATCCTTTACTTTCTATCATTATATCATAGCTTCCAGGTAAAAGTTCTTTCTTTATTATAGGAGTTGTACCTTCAATATTGCTATTAATATAAACTACTCCATTTGGAGTAGAATTAATATTTAAATAACTTTTTTGTTTTGGATCCTGCATTACCTTACTTAAAAAAATCATGCCTTCACCATTAAAACTTTTTCTTGGATGCTGTGATTTATTTAAATCCCGATTAACAGCATCATTAGTCTGATAACTGACATAATTATAAAGCTCATCCGCAGTAATATATCCATCGCCATTTCCAAAAGAATTTCCGCTTATTTTATCTGCAGATCCTTTTAATCCTTCAATAAGATAATATGTAAAATATCCATGCTGTATTTTATCGTTTTCCCATGAAATTTCATTTGCCCGGCTGGAAGTTATAACAAAAAGCCCCTGCCCTATTTGTGTAAGTAATTGATCGTCAATATTTACTTTATCAAGTTCACCTTTTCCTAATGCAATAATTTGTTCTTCCAGAAGAGCACCTGAATGACATGAATCAATAATTAAAATTTTCTGTTTTGCTTCTGTTTTGCTTATTTCATTAAATATATCTTCCTGCCATCTTATTCCTGTTGCTTTAAGGTATTCCTTATCACCATTATAAGGTATTAAATACTGTTCTTTGCCATGGCCTGAATAATATATAAAAAACGTATCCTGAGGGCTGATTTTTTTAGAAATATCGCTTATTTTACGCAAAATATTTTCACGGGTAGCATCGTTATCTGTAATAAATATAACTTCATCATATTTAATATAACTTTCTTTCTTAAGAAATTCCACAATTGCTTTTGCATCATTAACAGCATATTTCAATTGAGGGATATTTTCCAGTGCATATTTAGAAATACCTATTATTAATGCATACTTACGCCCTTTTTCCCAATCTTTAGCAGCATTTGTATTGCGTTCAATTATTATATCTTTTCTATTTTCCTGAGCTGAAATATATTGTAAATTGCTTATGAAAAATATTAAAAATATTTTGATGATTTTTTTACACATGATTTTCTCCATTAAATTGAATTAGGCTCGATAAATCGAGCAACTACGATGAAATATATTGTAATTGCCCAATTCATTGGGCGCTTTCAATTTTCTATATATAAATATATTATAAAAAGACAACAAAATCAACTTTTCAAATATATATTTTAGGCGTTCCGGTATCAGCTTTCAGTTATCAGATTAAAGATATTAAAATGCAAAAATAGAAATGTGTCGAATCAAAAGTTTTTTTGTCTTGTTTTTATATATTTTTACTGATTGCTGATAACTGATAGCTGAACGCTTATTTATTCCCTGTACTATCCCATACTTCATCTGTTCCGCCAATTGGTATGGGTTTTGGCGCTTTAGTGCCTTCTTCTTCTTTTAATCCTTTTTCATCCGGTATTTCATTTTTAAATATTTGAAATTCATAAATTGTTTCAGTCCATATTGTTTTGTTAAGTTTTTCAGGCAATATTTCTATTTCTTTTGCTGTTGCATTGCTTTTTACATCAATTTCAAAAAATGAATTATTAAAATTCATATCAAATATTGAAATTGGATTAATTGCAGCAATAACTTTTACTTTTTCAATTCCAGGCGGGTTTGATACTTTCATTTTAAAACCATAATCTTCTCCCGGAATGTAATAATTTTTATCTGCTTGAATAAAATTATTCTGAGAATATTTATTTGGAAAAAGTATATAAACTATACCGCTGGTTGCAATATCAATTAAAGTAACATAACAATCACGACTGGCTTTTATATGAAATTTTATTAATTCTCCAATATAATATTCTTTTTTATCTGTCCAGACTTCTACTTTAAATTCGGGCTTTTCCTGACGTATTTTATAAAAAAGCTGATCAATAGAATTTAAAATTTCGGTCTTATTTACCTGTATTTTTGTGGAGTCCAATGAAAAAGATTCATTTTTTGATTTTTCAGTAATTATAATAAAACGAACACTTTTTATATTTTCATTTTTATATTTTAAAATAGCGTCAATAGATGAATAACTTTCATCATCTGTTGATACAGCAAAAGCATTATAAACTGCTTTTCCATCAGCATCAGTATAGATATCTTCAATTTTTCCAAATTTGCCGGGGATACTTATTGTAATTGGAACATTTTTAATCGGAATATTTGATTCTCCGTTATTATATTTTAATTCAATTATTAATGGATTAAGTATTCGTTCTCCTTTTTTCACAATCTGTCTATCACCCGAAATTTTTTGTATAATGATATTTTTTTTAATTTTTTCTTTAAAAAAATCGATATTTGATAATGTTAATTGTGCCTCCAGTTTTTCTTCTTTTAAAATTTCACTTAAATATATTTCATTGGAAATGCCTGCAAGCATTTCAGATGCTTTATCAAGCATTTCAAAAGAAGATAAAATTTCACCTTTTTTTTCCTGTTCCTGCGCAGTATTATAAATATCAGAAACAGTTTTGATTTTTATTCGAATTTTTTCTTTTTCTATTTGTTTTTCTTTAAATTGTTTTTCTTCAGATATTTTTTGTTCATCTTTTATTAACTGTTTTTTATTTTCTTCTTCTAATATTTTATTTTCAAGCAGTTTCTTTGATTCCAATTTTTTTTCTTCTTTTATTTCTTGATCATATTGCTTAATTTTTTCAATTTCCTCTTTTGGAATTGCAATTAATACTGATGATAACCAACCGGTAGTAATTGTTTTATTATCTGAATATTTGGTTTTGCAATTATACCACTCTATTCCCCGTATATGTCTAATGAATGCCTCAGCCAGTTGATGATTTTTTTCTTTTGAACTAACTGTCGGATCAACAATTTTTGAACTTTTATCCTGTGTGGTAATTAAATATTCATCAATTGTTTTAACTTCTACCCCGCAATATCTGACAAGCTGGTTAATCGCATTAACCATTGCATCATCCCGCGCATCGCGTTCCTGAGATTTTCTGACTGAATGTCCGACAAAGTATTCAAAATTATCATTACTTTGTGTCATTTTATCCATCCAATCAGGTCTTGTATCCGGATAGCATTCTATTATTTCTTCTTTGATTTCAACAGTTTTTGTAAAAATCGTCAATCCGGAACAAGCGGATATAGTAAAAAGTAATATAATTGTTAATAAAAAAGGGTTCTTCATTCCAGTACTCCCGATTCTTTCATACTTTTCCAGAATTCGATTGCTTTTTGTGTTTGCTGTTTTGCAACTTCATCAGCAGTTTCTTTTGCCTTTTTTTCTGCTTCTTTCATATTGACATCTGCGTTTTCTTTAAATGATTCATTAATTGCCTCAACCGGTATTCCGCACATAACATAAGTGCGATAAGCAATCCCTGTTTTTGTGCGCCACTTTTCAATATACCATTCAATCGGTTTAATCTGTCTTGCAACATTAGATGTAAAGTGTTTTTCATAATTTCGCAGGCTTTCTGTCGGATTTACAACTGTACTTGAAAGGCCAAATGTGGTTAATGCTTTTTCATATTTATTTTTAGCCAGAGTCCCAATAAAAGTCATAACTCTATTAATAGCATTTCGATAAGCATCATCACGGGATGACTGCTCAGTAGCATA
>CAYWFU010000010.1:30554-63125 GCA_964457585.1 uncultured bacterium
AGAAAGTCCGATAAAAATCAATTTTTCTTTTTTTTTTTCGGGTTCTTCATAAATCCATTCGGGCTTTTCTTTTTGAGAACTTTCGATCATTTCTTCTTCAAATGCCGAACCTTTCATCTGTATTTTTGTACCACCACACCCTGCAAGATATAAACTTATGATAATAAATAAAAAAAATTGTATTTTGTTACTATTAAAAATATTCATTTGATTTACCCTCCCTAATAATAATTCGTTTAATTCAATTATCAAAAACATTTTTCACCCCCTTTTCTTTTTATATTAGGCTCGATAAATCGAGCAACTACACCTGACACATGTAGTTGCCTCATTTATGAGGCACTATAACCAAACTTTCAAATTCCTATACTTTAAATTATAAAGAATCTAAAATAACTGAAGCAATTTGAATGCCAGATTATTTATATTATAACTATTAGGTTTTTAGAGTTGATATCGAAAATTCCATATAAGTATGCATGGAATCCATGCATTATCAATTAAAATTAATTAAGGTAGGGATGAATATGAATATTTTTATCTATTCATAAAAAATAACGGGGTTAGTTTAAATACGGATTATTTAAAATTTCGTGCAAAATTCAGGTATTAAATTAACTCCCTGATTAAATCCAAAATATGTTCACTGTTCTGTTCCTCGTATGTTAGAGACTTTCGAATCTATCCAAGACCGTATGGAAGAATAATACTTTCATTTTGATTGATTATCTTAAAGCGGTAATCAGGAATAAAACAGGGGTTTTCCCCTTGTTGTATTAGGACAAGTGACTTTACGATCGCTTTTGGCTCACCTTTTTTATGTAAGCTGGAAAGTATACTACATACTTTTTTTACTGCACCATAAAGAGATTTACCAGATTTAAGGGCATCATCAATAATAAGGATTCGAGGTTCACGTTGAGGCAGAGGGTGATTCCTTAATTTCTCCAAATGTTGAATAAGAATTGTACGAATTGGTTCCTCTGAATAAAATACTTTAGAACCTTGGGCAGTCCTATTAGCTTCAATAAATCCAAGTGGTAAGTCTTGGTTTTTCCGAGACAGAAGATCAGCAACAATGATACCGCCTCGTGATATACCCAACAAAAATGTCGGCTTAAATCCACCTTGAAGATTGTTGACATCAAGGTTGATTACCTTGTGTGCTTCATTAACAAGTTTATAATATTGATTCCAATTGAAACGGTGGACAGGGAAACTATTAGGTGGTGGTTCAGGCCAGTTTTTCCTTAAATTAATCATCTCTTTAATAAGTATATTAAATCCTTCTTGCATTGCTTGATTAAGTTGCTTCTGTTTATGAATTTCGGTTTGCATGATGGAAGTAACAAGTCTAGAAATACCACTGACTTTTTTTTCATCCTTAGTAATTACAAATATCGGCAGTCGTAAAGCGTATGCCATTCCAATTTCATTACTTGTCCAACTGGTATCGGTATCAAGAATGGCTAAAAGTCCCTCTACTTCCTCTAGCTGTTCTCGAATTTCTTCAGCTGGATTTTTGGCAGTTGTTCCAGGTGTAGTGGTCACAATTTTCAAATCCATTTTTTTTGCTAGTCGATCCGCAGAGTTACGGATAAAGTCTGCTGTATTATCAAAGTTATGGGTAAGAAAAATTTTAAAATATGGATTGTTAGGCATTTGATGCCTCCTAAAAAACTAATAAGAAAGCTAATTTACATAATATAATCAATCTAATATTTAATTATATCACATTCTATGTTATGTAACAAATGCAATAACTTTTACTCGAGTATGAGTCAAGCAAAATATATTTTGTTGTTGACGTTGTTTTATGAATATATGTAAAATTTTTTCTCTTGACTTACTTTCTTGAAGTACCCTTATATACTTTCTTGGTTTATCTATTGTTATTTCTGAAAAATTATTGCTTAAGGTTCTGATTCTTTATGTGTAAAGCTATAACCCCATTCTTCACCGCAAGGAGAAATTTCTTCGACTATTGGGATTTTTTTTTCTAAATGCCAAATCATCCACGACGTACTTTCTAGAAATTCATTTCTGGGTGTTTTTTCGTAATTTCTTTTTTTTAATATGGTCTCACTTCTTTTAAAAATACCATTCGAATTCGATAACGCATTAATCCGGGATATTACTCTTGTGTCATCAAAAGTGCAGCCATTGATGTTATGGGCAAAGTCATTTCTGATCTTTCTTATTAAATGGAGGTCTCTGGTGAATTTACTTGAGATTAGTCCAATTCGAAAAGCCATTTCAATTCTAGAGTTAAAGGTTCCTAGCGGAGCATTCGTTCCTTCAAAAAATTCATCATTACTGGATGTAACACCGACGAGCTTTGCTGAAAGTATATTCATTAATAGCTCTTCCAATATTGAAGCAACCAATATGACAGATGCTCTATCGGTTTCATTCTTGAATTGATTTTGAAATGCATCGAAATAGTTCATATCATCCTAACATTTAATTATAGAACTTCTTATTATCGTAATAATTACTTTTATTTTTCTTTGATGTTATCTAATTATTTTTAATAAGTCAAGAAATTTTTAATTTCTCATAAGTTTGTCCTTTGAGAAATATGTCCAATTTTTTATCATATGTGTAAAGAAATTTTAATATTTTCAAATAAAATCTCTTTTTATATCTAAAAAATAAAAAAATCAAATAAATTACACTTTTCAAAAATAAATCGGTTGTCTTTGACAACAACATATAACCCAAATTATAAGAACCAAATAACAAATAAGCTGTAAATTTCAATAAATGCCGAAACAATTATCAAGCTGATTTTGTCATTGTAATTTAGATATTGGAACTTATTTGGAATTTGATATTTGGTATTTGGAATTTTTAAGTGAAAAACAACTTTTAAATTTCTAAATATTAAGTAATTTTAATATCTATTAACTCTTCAATATATTTATGATATTTTTTAGGCAAATTTTTGAACCTTCGCTGGCATTCTTCTTTGGCGGATTCTCTATTGGTATATTCATTTATAACACTTAAAACATTTTGATAATATTCATTAAAACGTTCTTTTAAGAGTTCTCTATGTCTCAAATTATTTGCAAGTTTTTCTGCTGCTACATTGATATCCCATTTATTTTCTGATAATTTTTGAAAACATATTCCTTTAAAACGCGAGCTTATTGTTCCTCTGCTTTGTTTTGAAATGTCAGCAATAATTCCTATCTCAAAATTATTTTTTTCCATAATTTTCCAGAATACTTCATCGGGAGTTGAACTGAATTTTAAAATATTCATATCTAAAAAGATATTTATTTCATCCTGTTTTTCCGGTAATTGTAGATCTTCTGCTTGAATAATTGGTTTTTCAGATAATTCCAGAGCCCTTGATAAAATATTTTCCAGCTCACGAATATTATTATGTTCCCATGAATATGAAATAAGTTTCAGAATAGCTTTTTGAGAAATTTTTTTATCAGGATATTTTGATTTTGCAATAAGATGTTTTACAAGATACGGAATGTCATCTTTTCTTTCCCGTAAAGCAGGTAATTTAATTGTAAAAACATTTAATCTATAATATAAATCTTCTCTAAATAGTTTTTTTTGTATTTCTATATACAAATCTTTATTTGTAGCTGCTATAATTCTAATATCAAGAGAAATTGGATAAATCCCATTATCTCCAACTTTATCAATTGTTTTCTCCTGCAAAACTCTCAAAAGCTTAGATTGCAATTCCTGTTTCATATCCCCAATTTCATCAAGAAATACTGTGCTTTTGTCTGCTAATTCAAATTTCCCTTTCTTATTTTCTGTAGCACCGGTAAATGAACCCTTAACATGACCAAATAATGTGCTTTCTAATAAAGAATCATTAATTGCCGGGATATTGACAACTATCATAGGATTATTTTTTCTAGGACTCATTTTATGGATTGCTTGAGCAAATACCTCTTTTCCTGTTCCGGATTCTCCCAAAATAAGTACCGGTTTATCACTATCAGCTATTTTTTTAGCTATTTTAAAAAGTTCTAACATATTTTCACTTCTTGTCACAATACCATACATGGAACATTCATTTATTAATTTTTGATTATCCTGACTTATTTCTGATATATCAATTTCATAGGTTGTCTTATTTATTAACTCAGATATCTTATTTTGCAGTTCCATCTGTTCTTTCTTGATTTTTTCAATACAATTTTTTTCTATTTTTAAAATATTTTCCAATTCCTGAATTTTAATTTGAGATGCTTCTCTTTTGGTTGTTTCTTCTATTAATTCATTTTGAGTTTTATTTATAATAATATTTTTTTGATATAGCTCGCTATCAAGCGATATTAACTCATGTTCAAGTTTTTCTATCTTTTTTTCTTTAACAAAAATATCTCCAATTAAATTCAAACTGCCGGATAAAAGCAACCCTGAAATCGGTATTAAATCTACAAAACTAAAACCGTAAACAATAAAAATTGCATATGAAAAAATAAAATATAAAAATATAGAAATTAAAGAGATAAAAAAAGCTGTAAGACCGCTTCTTTTGCTTGTTATAAAATAAAATATAACTATAATAATACACAATAAAATCCATGTTGAAATTGGGGATATTTCTCTAATAAAAGTTCCGCTTAAAATTGTATAAAGTATATGAGAATGAATTCCTATTCCCGGATAATTAGTATCTATCGGAATTATATGAATGTCTTTATTTATCGAAGAGGCATTGCCAACAAGACATATTTTATCTTTAAACCGTATTTTTAATTCATTTTCACGTTCTGGTTTTCCTTCTGAGTTAAGTACACTGACAAACCAGAATGGCTCTAAAAAATCATGTTCATTGATCTCCCATGGTTTAATATAATTAATCAACATTTCTCCATGTTCATTTATTGGAATTTCAATATCAGAAAATTTTCCGTCTGGTAATTTTGCATTCGGAAGAATAATTGATTCTCCTGATTTTATTTTTACATTATTTTTTTCCACATTAAAATAATCACATGCTATTATTAAATCTATTGACGGAAAAAGATATCCATCTATGTTAATAATAAGCGCAACTTTACGAAAAACATTATTTGTTTCATTTTCATCATTTCCTGTACTGATATGCCCAATTCCTTTTGAATTATTTAAAAGATTTTCATTTGCTAAAGAACTTAAGCCCGCATGCCATAATCCGGATAAATTATGATTTTCATTTTTTTTGATTAATGAATTTTTTTTGATAATTTCTTGAAAAGATTGGGAAAAATCACTGATCTTTAAGGCGTTTTCATTATTCTGGTTTAAATAAAAGCTTACCGGCCAGTAAACATTACCTGCATCTTTTGTAGCCTGAATTAATGACTGCGGTGTTTCTCCTCTAAAAATAAAATCATAAAAAATAAATTTCACATTAAAAGAGCTAAGTTTTTTAATCATTTCTGCATGGATTAAAGGAGACGGATATCCAATTTCCGGTATGGTTTTAATATCATCAATAAAAATAGTAACTATTTTTTTGCGTATTTGATAAACATCAGGACGAAATTTACCGCATATTTTTATTTTAAAATCATAAAAATTATTGTTTAATAATTTTATTTTTGATGTTGAGAAAAATATTGCAATGAGGATAATACTTAATGTAATTATTGATATACAAAAAGAATTGAAAAAATTTGGGAATATATATTTCATGGGTTTTTCAAAAACTATTTTTTCCCTTCAGCCTGCTTTAATATATGAACTATCTCCAGATTTCCATTATTCGAAGCGTTCATTAAAGCAGTTTTTCCATTATTATCTTTAGCCTTAATATCAGCACCTTTATTAAGCAATAACTTAACAACTTCGGCATATCCTTTTGATGATGCTATAATTAAAGCTGTATTGCCTTCTTTATCTTTAAAACTCGTATCCGCACCTTTTTCCAATAAAAAATTAACAGCATCAGAACTTCCTTTTGCTGAAAAATTCATTAATATTGAAAGTTCATTATTATCTTTAACATTAATGTCCGCACCATTTTCAATTAAAAAGTCTGCTATTTCTATTTTTTTATTATTTAAAGCATATGTCAGTGCGGTTATTCCCTTGTTATTTTTAGCATTTATATCAGCTTTATTTTCAAGCAATATTCTTGCGATAACAATGTTATTATTACTAATTGCCATTATAAATGGTGTAATTCCCTCACTGTTTTTCGCATTAATTTCAGCTTCAGCATCTATCAGTAATTTAATTATATCAATATTACTATTTTTTACTGCTTGTATTAAAGGAGTAGTTCCTTCATTATTGCTTAAGTTTATATCAGCATTCTTTTCTAATAAAAAAACTGCCATATCATAACTATTATTTTTTATATTAAAGATTAGTGATGTATTTCCATTACTATCTTTTTCATTTATATTAGCTTTCTTTTCTATCAGATAATTTACTATTTCCTTCTGTTTACTATTTGCTGCAAACATTATTGATGACATTCCATTATTATCTCTTGTATTAATATTGGAACCTTTGTCCAACATGAATTTCACAATATCAATGAATCCTTTTTCTGCTGCAAACATAAGTGCTATTGCCCCATTTGAATCCCTTATATTTAAATCAGCACCTTTTGCTACTAAAAATTTCACAATATCAATATGTCCTTTTTCTGCTGCCAGCATTAATGCTGTAGTTCCATCACTGCTTTTAAAATTTATTTCCGCTCCTAACTCTATGAGAAGTGTTATTATATCAAGATACCCTTTCTCACTGGCAAACATTAATCCGTTTTTACCTTTATTATTATTAGCATTTATATCTATCCCTTTTTCTATAATAGCATTTACTATGTCAAGATGATTATTTATAATAGCTAAAATAAAAGATGTTTCCCCGTCTGCATTTTTCATATTTAAATCAGCCCCTGCTGTAATTAGTTGATTCGCAATATCATAATATCCAGCAGCACTGGCTAACATTAATGCGGTTTCTTTATTTTTATTTACTAAATTTAAATTTGCTCCTTTTTCAATTAATATTTTTACTATATTTGTATATCCTCTGTAAGCAGCTAACATTAAAGAGGTTTCTTCATTACTATTTTTTATATTTAAATCAGCTCCTGCTTCTATCAGAAGCTTTACGATTTCAAAATGATTATCGAACGCTGCTAGTAAAAGAGATGCATTTTCATTTTCATTTTTTATATTTATGTTAGCTCCTTTTTCAATTAGAAGCTTAACAATTTCAATATTCCCATTTTTCGAAAAAATCATTAAAGGAGTAGTCCCATTATTGTCTTTTATATTAATATCAGACCCTTTTTCTATCAGCAATTTAATTGTCTCAATATGTTCTTTACCTATTGCCAGCATTAAAGCTGTTTCTTTATAACTGTTTTTTAATTTTAAATCTGCTCCTTTTTCAATTAATATTTTTGCAATATCAGTATATCCATTTTTACTGGCTAGCATAAGTGCTGTTTCTTCATAACTATTTTTTATACTTATATTAGCTCCGCATGCTAGCAGTAAATTTACAATTTCAATATGATCTTTAAGTACCGCTGACATTAATGCTGTATTTCCAGATTCATCACAAATATTTATGTCAACACCTTTTTTAATTAAGAATTCAACCATATCGATTTTATCATTTTTAGCTGCATCGATTAATTGCTGTGATTCATCTTTCTCAATGTCAGAAAAAACAGATAAATTAAATACAAATAAAAAAAGTATAATGAAAAAAGATTTACTTAATTTTGAATTTAAAATATTCATTTTCATTTCTATAATACCTATTAGTTAAACTCTTTAAGATATTTTTTTATTATTGCAGCATTTTCATTAGAAGGAATAAATTCCATGCTTTTTTGAAATTCTTCTTTTGCAGGTTCTTTCATATTTAATTGTTTGTAAACTATCCCAAGATAACAGTGGTAATCTGCATTATATGGATTTATTTGGATCAATTTTTTATAAATAGGAAATGCATCTTTATAATTTTTATTTTTAAAATATAAATCTCCTAATCCAATTAATGCCGGTTCAAATTCATTATATATTTCGATAGACATTTTATACCATTTTTCTGATTCATTGTAATTATTTTTTGTTTGATAAATTCTACCAAAATTATAATACGATTTGTAATTGCTGTTTTTATCTATTTCAAAAGATTTTTGAAAATAACTCATAGCCATATCCATATCACCTTTTTCCATATATTTTTCTCCAACATCATTAAAAAAATCCTGTTTATTATAAGACGGATTTGATATTTTTACTCCAATTTCTTTTTCCAGCATTTCAGACTTCAGAATTTCCTTTTTCCCATTATCTTTTATCCCTTTATTTTTATATAATTCACCTAAATTCCTATAAGCATAAGGATGCTCAGGGATTAATTTAATAGCTTCTTTATAAAAAAGTTCTGCTTTTTCAATAATATTTTTATTTGCATAAATATCTCCCAGATAAGCATTTATCAAATAATTATCAGATTTTAGTCTTCTCACTCTTTGATATTCCAAAATAGCTTCTTCGAATAAAAATACACTCTGATATAATTTGCCGAGTTTTATCCTATCTTCAATACAATCAGGATTGGTATTTAAACGACTTTTAAGATGCATAATTGCTGTTACCTGTTTAATTCTTTGAATAGCAATTGAATATGAAGGATCTATTTTATATACAGTACGATATTTTTCCAGAGCAATCGATAAGTTTTTTTTGTATAAAAGATATATTTCACCTAAATAAAAATGTGCTTCTGCATGATTATAATAAATTTCAACAGCTTTAATAAAAGGGTCTTCTGCCATTTGAAACATTTGGCGTTCAAAATAATTTTTCCCCTGTTCAACATATACATCAGCTTGTTTATAAAAATTAAGCAGTTCTCCAGTTGTTACATAATATTTATATGCCAGATCATAAACCTTATCTTCATTTAAATCCACTTCATATAAATCTGCTACTTTATCGCCATTAGTATCGGTTTTTTTTATATTATGATGATTATAATTTTTTGAATTAACTTCGTTTGCAAAGATACCATCAGAAGTATTATCAGTAAGAGATGCAGACAATTTTAGAACTTCATTTTGATAATATATATTAAAATATTTTTTTGCTTCGGTTAGATCTGTAAATTCTTTTGATATTTCTAATTTTTTTTGTTTTTCTTCACCTTTTATTGACACTCGTTTCTTACTGCATCCAGTTAATAACAAAAGTAAAAAAAGCAAATAAGTATATTTTATTTTCATTAACTTATCTCATTTTTGGGTAATATCAAAAATTAGCTAGACCACAGAGAACCTTTAAATAATAATGAGATGCAGAGACGCAAAATTTTGCGTCTCTACTCCCCTCAAATCCTATAAATTGCTTTTTAAAATTTCAAGGGTTTTTTTGGTATCTTCAACCATTTCGTGTTCAGGAAAATCTTCTATAAATTTTTCAAGTTCTGCAACTGCACGTTGAAATTTTTTTAAAGAAGCAAAACATAATCCAATCTTGAGCTGAGAAGTACCATTGGTTTTGATATCAGATGTATTAAGTTTTAAATATTTTTGATAATATTCCAGAGCATCTTCATATTTTTCTTTTTCATAATAAATTTCACCTATTTCAAATGTTGCTCTTGGTTCAGTTGGATATATTTCTAAAATTTTGAAAAAATATTCTTTTGCTTCATCATACTTTTTATTATATGCTGCATAATCAGCAATATCATAAAGTACGGAAATATTTTTATTATCCAATAATAGTATTTGTTCATATTCCTGTATAGCTTCTTTTACCAATCCATTTTCTTTATATAATTCTGCCAGAGAAATTCTAACTTTTAAATCATCAGGAACAATTTTTAATTTATTTTTATATTTTTCAATTAGAGAATCAACTCTTTCTCTACGATATTTTTTAAAATCATTCAATAAAATATAATCAATTTTATTTTTATCAGGTATTATTGGAATCCATTCAATTGATGGCAAATTTGTCTCTTTTATTCTGACACGATGTTCTTTAATACTAAATAATTCACCTTTTTCTTCTAAAGAGGTATATTCTTTATATTTTTTTATACCTTCTTTCCATGCGTCAAAAAAAGAAGAACCAAACATAGCAATATCAACAGGGATATAGATGAAATTATCTTTTTCTATATATATATCAGTATTACCTGTAATTTTATCAACATTTTCTATAGATACTCCTGTATTAATAAGCGCAATTGAAAAATAAGGAGTTTTAATTATATCTACTGAAATGTTTGCATGTTCCAGGCATGCGGAAAGGAAAATAACACAATCAATATCATTCCCGATTTTATTTTTTAATGTGTCACGTGAAAATTGCAATTCCCTTTGTTCAACATATTTTATTTCTTTATTTCTAGCTGTACAGATTACACCATAAGTGCTGATTGCATCATAGATAATAAAAATTTTATATAATTCCGGAGGCAGTTTGAATTCATTTTTATCCTGATATAAATTTAAAACACGGGTTGTAAAATTGCTAATTGGGGGATCATTAGGAGTTATATGTTCGACAATATTCTCTTGATCTTTTTTAATATATTTTGCCAATTCATCAAGCGCATTTTTGTATTGCAGATTGCTTTCTTCCAGTTTTATTGATTTATTAAAATATTTATTTGCACGATCAAACAATCCGCTGCGCATATAAATTATTCCCAGATAATAATATGTTTCCGCATTAATTGGGCTAATAGATATAATTGTATTATATCTATCTATTGCTTCTTTATACATATTTTGTTTACTATAGATAAAAGCTAATTCCTTATAAGCGTCTATATATTTTGGATCTATAACCAATATCTGTTCAAAAGATGAAATTGCTTCACTATATTTCTCTTGCTCACGCCTTACAATTCCTAATTGAAAAAGAGCTGAGATATTGTTTTTGTCCATTTCAATTACTTTTAAAAAATTCTTCTCTGAATGAGAGTAATTTTTTATTTTATAATATAACGTTGCTAATGATAAATAAATTGATATATCTTCCGGATTTTGTTCCTGGGCTTTCATAAATGCATCTATAGCTTCAGGAAATTTTCCTTTTTTTTCATACAACCTGCCCAGTTGAGAATATACTTCATTATATTTAGGGACAAGAGTAATAACCTTATTAAATTCTTGTATAGCCTGATCAATATCATTTTCCATAACAGTAAGCCCAAGATAAAAATGCGCATCAGAATTTTTATCATCTAATTTTATAGATTCATTTAATTCAACGGCAGCAGATTTTTCTTCATAATTTTTATAATATGCAAATCCAAGATAATATCTATAAATAGAATTTTGAGGAGCAAAAGATACTGCTATTTTTAGTTCATTGATGGCTTCGTAATATTTTTTTTGTTCAAGATATATTAATCCCATTTGAAAAAAAACATCCTGATTTTCAGGTTTTATTTCCGATGCTTTTTTGAAGGATTCCAGTGCTTTTGTAAAATTTTTCTTTGAAAAATAGGTTTGACCAATTAAATAATGCGCATCAAATTTATCAGGATTTTCTTTTAAATAGTATTGAAGCTCATCTATAGCTTCATCATATTTAAATTGTTTAAAAAAAGAAAGCCCCAATTGATAATGCAATTCCGGATTAGTTTCTCCAAAAAGCAAAGCATTTTTTAATGCATCAATTGTTTCATTGTATAATTCTTTATTTAAATAAGCCAGTCCAAGCTCAGAATAAATTCTAAAGTTGCGCTGTTCAATCTTAAGAGCTTCCTTAAGTTCAAGAATTGCTTTATCAAATAATTTTTGACGTGAAAATATACTACCAAGATAAAAATGTGCATATCCATTTTGAGGCTGCAATTTTATTACAAGATTAAACTCTTCTTCAGATTCTTTTAACTTTTCATCTCTTAAAAAAATCATACCAAGAAAATAATGCGCATTAACATTTTCAGGATGACTGGATATTTCATTTTTAAATGCAAGTGCGCTTTCCGGAAATTTATTTTGCTGAAAATAATTATAACCTAAAACATAATAATTAATGACCGGTTGACTAAGATAACTCTCAAAATTAAATGGAGTTATTGCGGAAATTTTAAAATATGCAGCATCTATTTCCGCAGAATCAAATGAAATAAAAAATTCATTTTTTACAGTTTGATTAACAAATTTATAATTGCCATCTTTGGTTTTGCTATTATAAATATTATATGCACTGACAAAAGATTCAGAATTTTTATTCCAGTTAAGCTGTATTCCCTTCTTATCACCATAAGTTATAAGTCCCCCAGGAGCAGATGGGGTCTCATTAATTGTAAATATCTGAATACGTTTATTCCCTGTATCCGCAATATAAATAAAATTTTTATTATTTATATTCTGAACTGCTATTCCCAGAGGTTCATCAAATTGTCCGGGGGATTTACCTTCATTGCCAAATTCTAATATAAATTTTCCTGTGCTGTCAAAAATCAATATGTGATTTTTCTCTTTTTCCAGAACATAAATCTTTTTATCATTATCAATCGCTAATGATATTGGCTGATTTAATTCTTTTTTTGCCAGATTACCTTTTCCTATCACAAAATCTACCGTATAATTTTCATTAAATATTTGTATTTGATTATTATTAATATCCGCAACATAAATATTGGAATCTTTATCCACATCTACATCATTAGGATTGTCAAATTGTCCAGGTTTTTCATCTCCCTCAACTCCAAATTTATTAAGAAAAATCCCATCTCTGTTAAATACCTGAATCCGATGATTTTTTTTATCTGCAACAAATAACTTTTCGCCTTTTCTGTCATAAGATAGTCCAATTGGATTATTAAATTCACCTTTTTCTATACCTTCTCGTCCGAATTCATATAAATATGTTCCCTGTGAATCAAAAACCTGAATACGATTATTCCCTGTATCTGAAACAGCAATTCTTCCATTAGAGCTTACTGCAATACCAATAGGATTACGAAAATTTCCTTTCCCTTTTCCTTCCCCGCCAAAAACAAATTTTAAACTGCCGTCTCGATTATAAACTTGAATTAAATTATTTTTTGAATTAGTTATATGAAAATTACCTGACAAATCCACAGCAATATCATTAACCTGATTATTTATTTCCTGAACAAAAATTATTTCTATAGGCTGCTGAGGCAGGGATAATTTTTCCTGACGGGAATCTGATTGAATCTGATAGACTTCAATTCTATTATTATCAGCATCTGCAATATATAAGTGATTTTGATTATCCATATATAAACCGGATAATTCTTTAAATTGACTGCGCCCTGTTCCTTTACTTCCAAAAGCATATTGGAAATCTCCAATATTTGAAAAAACCTGAATACGATGATTTTTGGTATCAGAAACATAAATTTCTCCAAATATACTGCATGCAATTGTATAAGGTGCATTTAATTTACTTTTACTGTCATCTTTTTTTCCTCCAATACTCATAAGATAATATTCACGTGCATCAAATTTCTGAACGCGATTATTATCACTATCTACAACAAAAATATTTCTCTGTCTATCAACCGCAACTGAAGTGGGATTACTAAACTGTCCGGGGAGATCTCCGGAAAAACCAAATGAGGAGAGATATATTCCCTGACGGGTAAATATCTGAATACGGTCATTTCGACTGTCTGCAACATAATTATCAACAGCTATTCCGCATGGTTTATTGAATTTACCGTTTTGACTTCCTTTATGTCCAAAAGAAAAAAGATAATAACCATTTGAATCAAATACGCAAACACGATTATTTCCCTGATCCGAAACATATACTTCATTGTGACGATTTATTGCAATTCCCACGGGCTTATCAAATTCGCCATCTTTGTTTCCGCTTTTACCAAAATAGCGGACATATTCACCTTTTTTATCATAAACTTGAATACGATTATTATCACTATCAGCGATATAGATATTTCCAAAATCATCACTTGAGACTCCCTGAATATTTTTAAATTGTTTTATTTGTTTGCCTTTTTCTCCTGAAATTTCAAAAAGAAAACTGATTTGGTCCGCATAAATAATAGAGAGATTAAACAAAAAAAAGATAAAAATAAATAAAATCTTTTTTCTCATATTTGTGATATCCTTTGATGTTATCGAGTTTTTTCTTTTAAAGCTTTTAAAGCATTTTCAATTTTTTGCTGTTTGTCAGATTCACGCTTCCGATTTTCTTGCTCTATTCTTTCTTTCTCAAGTTTTTTTCGTTCTTCCTCATTTAATTTTTTTTCTTCTTCTTTTCGTTTTAATTCTTTTTCTTTATCTTTATCTTTTTTAGCTAAATAAGCTGCTTGAGCTTCTTCACATTGTACAAGGTTTGCTCTTACCTGAGTTATTTCTGTATTATAAGGGAAATCCTGCATAAATTTTTTATATAATTCTATTGCTTCTAAGTAATTACCTTTTTCATAATTTTTTTTTGCCATTTCAAGTATCTCTGTTGCATGATTATCAGTTAACATATTTATTTTTTTCCGAATATCTTCATTTAGATATGTGTCAGGATGCTTATCAACCAAATCTCTATACACGAAAAGTGCTGCAGTTAAATATTTTTGCTCAGTAAGCGTATTAGCCATATTAAATATTTTTTCAATTTGGATTTCTTCTTCGCAGCGAAGAGCTAATTTCTTTGCTTTTGAAACCAGAAGGCTTTTTGGATAGCAATAAATTATTGTATGATATTCATTTAAAGCATTGGGGAAATCATTCTTTTGCCGAAATTCACGTGCTGTATTAAAATGTGTATTTGCTTCTTTTTCATCATTTCCGCATCCCAAAAAAAACAGGACAGATAAAATACAAATTGAAAACTTAAAATTAAAAAGTATTTTTTTCATATTAAATTTCCTTATAATTTTTTAAATCACTTAAAGAAAATAGTGAAAAAAATTTATATCCTTTCTCTTCCAAAAAAGCTCTCCCGCCTTCTTCTCTATCAATAATAGAAAAAACATAAATTATTTCTCCTCCAGCTTCTTCTATTGCTGATATTGCTTTATATGCAGATGCACCTGTTGTTATTACATCTTCAATTATAATAACTTTATTGCCTTGCTTCCATGGTCCTTCAATAAGTTTTTTTTTGCCATAACCTTTTGGTTCTTTACGTATTATAAATCCATTTAATTTAGAGAATTCTTCATCGCTATGAGCAAGTGAAATTACAGCGCCAATAATAGGATCAGCTCCAATTGTTGGACCTCCGATTGCGTCAACATGAAAATCAATCTGTTTAATTTTTTCTAAAAATAATTTTGCAATTAAATATAATCCCTCACCATTTAATGAGGTAAGCTTACAATCAATATAATAACTACTTTTTTTACCTGATGAAAGAGTGAAATCCCCTTCACTATAGGATAATTCAGATAATAATTTGAGTAATTTTTCTTTATTATTTTTCCCCACAAAATCTCCGGTAATGTCAAAAATTAACCACAGAGAACACAGAGAAACTTTTAAATATTAATGAGTTAGAAGAGTTTTTTAAGTTCTCCCCCTCTGTGCCCTCTATGTGCCCTATAAATTCTAATCTTATTTAAGCTATTTTTTAAATAAAAACCACTAAACCTCTTGAGAACACAGAGATTTTTTAAAACATAAAAAAATTCTGTGTTCTCTGTGGTTCATTTTTTTATCCTTTTTTCCGAAAATTATTTAATAATCATTGATATCCCCATAATAATATATGCACCTAACAGCATAATTGGAGAAAGAATTGATGCCCAATTTTGTCCGCGGCTATCTGTAAAAGTAAGAACAAAAAAACCTGCAACTAAAAGTACAAAACCTATACAAAAAAATATCACATTTTTCTTTTCTAGTTTTACAGATGAATCATTTTCTTTATTCTCATTAACAACATTATTTTTACCAGCTTCTTCCATAATAACTCCTTCATTTAATGTTTCATCTTTTCTTTATATGATTTAAAATCAAAATTTGGACTCTTTTCTTTAGTATGACATTTTAAACATATTTCTTCTTTGACTTCTGATTTAATTCTGGTTGAATCATGATTTTTGAAAATTGTATGACAAGTTTCACATTCAATCCCATAGACATCATTAGAATCAAGATTAGTTACATGACATGGATAACAAACATTCGGATGCATTACATCCTTTTGTTTTTTTATCGTTATTAAAGCTCGATAATGTCCTGAATTACGCCATTTATTAAAAGATTCCATATGACATTTTGCGCAAAAATTCGCACCAAGCATTTTGGATTTTCCCATTGCATCAGCATATAGTGGTGTATTTTTTTCATAGTTTTTTACTATATTTTCAATCTCAGCATCTTTAGCTGTTTTTTTATCAACAAAGATTGATTCTATATCCAATGTTTTTATTTTTTTATTTGTTTTATCAAAATCGAATATTAATTTAATAATATGATCGCCATTTCTTCCAGGATGTAAAATTGGTATATCATTAACTTTGCTTGATTTATTATCTGCAAGACCTCCATCATGTGCTCCTAAAATAGCATCAATCCAATATAATGTACCGGCATAACTTCTGTTTTCCCCTAATGGCTGATGAGAAAGCACAAGGAGAATATCAACTTCTTTATGAAGTTTTTGTATTATTTTTTGAGTAGATTCTACAGGATCTTTTATAAGTATATTATTTATTTTTTCCTGAGGTAAAAAGCTAAAAATTTTATTAGAAGTTACGCCTATTATTCCAATTTTAACACTTTTGATTTCCTTTATCAAATATGAATTGGGTAATATTTTTTCACCAGTATCTTTATAAAAAATATTTGAAGATATAATTTCAAATTTCATTTTTGGCATTATATTTTTCAAATATTCATTCCCATTAATAAACTCCTGATCCCCTAATGTTATTATATCATATTTCATTAAATTCATTATCTCAATTATTGGTTCAGGGTGATAAATATTCGGTGTTGAAGGGAAAAAATCACCTGCATCCATAAGCAATAAATCATGATCTTTTTCTCTTTCATTTTTCAATAAAGTCATACGCTGAGCCATACCGCCGTATTTATTGCCTGGACACCCGCAGGGTTCTAATGAACCATTAGTATTGCCTGTAAAAAGAATTGTAATTTTATTCTGTTCTGCTAAATTTTTTATTGCTGTTGTCTCTTCGCAAATAAGTTTTCGTATTGGTAAGAATACATAAAATGTTAAAACGATAAAATAATATTTTTTATTCATAAATATATTTAATCTCTTTCATCAATTCTTTTTTTTATATAAAGGAGACATATCTCTAAGTTTTTCCACTATTGGGATTAAAGTCTCTATTGTATAATTAATTTCTTCTTCAGTATTATATCTGCCAAGTGAGAATCTAATAGAGCCGTGTGCTACATCGGGTGATATTCCTAATGCAAGCAAAACATGCGACGGTTCCGTCATCCCTGATGTGCATGCTGAACCAGATGAAGCAGCAATATTTGCTTGATCTAAATTTAAAAGTATTGCCTCCCCTTCTATATATTTAAAACATATACTTAAAGTACCGGATAAATGTTTTTCAGGATGTCCATTAAAAATAACATCTGAAATGTTATTTTTTATTCCATTATACAACTTATCCTTTAAAAATAATATATGTTTATTTTCTTTTTCAATATTTTTTAAAAAAATTTCTGCTGCTTTTCCCATGCCGACAATTCCGGAAATATTTTCTGTACCTGCACGGCGGTCATTTTCATGATGACCGCCATACTGTAGTGGAAACAATTTAATTCCATTACGAATATATAAACTCCCAACGCCTTTTGGTCCATAAAATTTATGCCCTGACATAGATAATAAATCTATATTCATTTTTTTTGTATCTAAAAGAATTTTTCCAACAGCTTGAACAGCATCTGTATGAAAAATAATCCCGTGTTCACGGGCAATCCTGCCAATTTCTTCAATTGGTTCTATTGTTCCAATTTCATTATTAGCTGTCATAATTGTAATCAATATTGTTTTATCTTTAATAGCAGCTTTAAGCTCTTCTAAATTTACTATTCCATATTTATCAACCGGCAAATAAGTAATTTCATAACCTTCCTGCTCTAATATTTTACATGGATTTAAAATAGCGTGATGCTCTATTTGAGAAGTGATAATATGATTGCCTTTCTTTCTATTTGCCCGCGCAGTTCCAAAAATAGCATAATTATCAGATTCGGTTCCGCCACTGGTGAAAATAATTTCATTAATATCGCTTTTAATCAAATTTGCTACATTTTCTCTTGCAAGATTAAGAGCTTTTTTTGCTTCACGTCCAAAAGAATGCACACTGGAAGCATTCCCGTAAATCTCTCTAAAATAAGGATACATTGCATCAATAACTTCTTCTGCAACAGGTGTTGTTGCATTATGATCAAGATAAATTTTCTTCACTATTTAGTTTCTCCTTGTTAGCATATTAAATAATCGGCTGGAGCTGGAGATGGGATTTGAACCCACTACCTGCTCATTACGAGTGAGCTGCTCTACCAATTGAGCTACTCCAGCAAGTGTTGATATTTTAACAAATAGCTAATAAAAGTGTCAAGCTTGTATATCTAATTTACTATATAGTAAATTGAAAGTAGAGACGCAAAATTTTGCGTCTCTACATTAAATTTTTGTAGTTGCCTGATTTATCAGGCTTAATTTAGCTATTTTGCGTATAAACAGTAGCTTCTTCCACTAACATTACAGGTATTCCATTTTTTATTGGATAAGCTTTATTACAATTTCGACAAATAAGTTTTTCTTGTTCAGGAATATAAATAATTCCTTTTTTGCATACTGGACATGCTAATATTTCTAATAATTCTTTATTTATCAATGACAGCTCCTCCTATGATAAATCAGGTTAAGGCTAAAGGCTAGGTGTTAAGGAAAAAATAAGACCAAAAATCAATATAATGATTTAAATCTTTTCTCAACCTCAACCTTAACCTCAATCTTTCATGCCATTTCCTTAATTATGTTGATGTTATCGGTCCATGTTCTTTACCATAAATAAACTGATCAACAATTAATTTTTTTGTATTTCGGATTTCGTTTGGCTCTCCTTCTTCAATAATTTGTCCCTCATATAACATGGCAATTTTATCTCCGATTTTATATGCACTTACCATGTCATGTGTCACTGCAATGGATGTAACTCCAAGTTTATATTGGAGATCCCTTATTAATCTGTTTATTGCATCAGCCATTATTGGATCCAAACCAGTTGTAGGTTCGTCATAAAGTATAATCTCAGGATTGGTTGCTATTGCTCTTGCAAGACCAACACGTTTCTGCATACCGCCTGAAAGTTGAGAAGGCTTAAGAAATTCAACATTAGTTAAACCTACTAATTTTAATTTTTCTATAGCAATATCCAGTATTTCTTTTTGGGAAAATTTTGAATGTTCAATCAAAGAAAATCCGACATTTTCCCAGATGGTAAGAGAATCAAAAAGTGCAGATCCTTGAAACAACATTCCAAATTTTTTTCTTATTAAACTTAAATCTTTCGGTTCAAAATTAGAAATATTCTGTCCATCAACTAAA
This sequence comes from uncultured bacterium, assembly GCA_964457585.1. Classification (GTDB taxonomy): domain Bacteria; phylum JACRDZ01; class JACRDZ01; order JACRDZ01; family JACRDZ01; genus CAYWFU01. The sequence continues at coordinate 50,075 of CAYWFU010000010.1, forward strand.
ATAGTTCCGCTATCAGGCTTTAAGAGTCCAATTAAATGTTTTAAAAGTACACTTTTCCCGCAACCGCTTCTGCCAATAATTACAATTGTTTTCCCTTTTTCTATTTCTAAATTAACACCTTTTAATACCTGTTTATTCTGAAAATTTTTATAAAGATCGATTATTTGAATTTTATTTTCTTTTTTATTATTATCATCAATCATAATTTTATCCTTAAGATATAAGCATTCAGCCATCAGCTAGAAATAAAAAAATTAAGGTGAATTCTTATAATATATTATTATACATAAATTAAAGTCAAGGGAAATAATAGTAATTATTTTGTTCGTTTAATAATATGATACCCCATTCTTGTTTTAATAATGTTGCTGATCTCCCCTATTTTTAATTTTTCAATAGCTTTTTCAAATTCAGCTAAATATTTTCCATGTGTAAACAAACCCAAATCTCCTCCGTTTTTTGCAGAATATTTATCTTTAGACCATAAAACAGCAAGAGAATCAAAGTTTTTTCCTATATTAAGCAGCTCTTTTACTTTTTGCGCATCTTCTAAATTTAACAATAGAATATGTCGCGCACCTAAAAAAACTTCTCCTTTACTCTCTACATCCTGATTTCTTATTTCAATTATAAATTTTAATAATTCCTGAGCTTTTTTATTTTCTGGATTTAAAGACAAACATTTTTTTATATTTTTTTCCGATTGATTAAAAAATCCATTACTATAATAAATATTAGCAAGTTGATAATAATTTTCGGCATTATCAGGATTAATTTTTAAAATAATTTCATAATCATCAATCATTTCTTTAAAACGAAGATTTGTGTCAACCGGGAAATTATATGACGGGTCTAATCTCAGAATTTCTTTATGTTCTGCAACAGCTTTTTCAATTTTCCCCTGATCACGATAAATATTTCTTAAAAAGAAATGAACATCAGGATTACGAGGATCCAGCTTAAAAACATCATTAAAAATTTTTTCTGCATCCTTTTTGTTTTCCTTAAGATATAAAGCTTCTGCCTTAAGCAAAAGAAGCGGTATAGAATCAGGATGTTTTTCTAATACCTTTTCAACTGTAGCAATAGCCTCATCTGGTTCAGAAATCTGGATATATAATTTCCCAAGCCGGACAAAAGAAAATATATCACTTTTAATTTCGTGGCTGGTCAAAATTTTATATTCATTTATTGCCTGTTCTACTGATAAATTTTCACTGGTAAATTTATATTCGGGATTAATAGATAAAATGAATTTATGCTCTTTAAGTGCGCTGTCTATTTCTCCTTTATCCCTGTATATTGCTCTCTTTAATTGATGTGCTTCAAGATTATTATAATTTTTTTCCAAACATTTATTCAGATATTCATCCGCTCTGACAAAATCAAATAAATAATAATATATTTCTCCTGTTTTCAAATAACTAAATTCATAATTTAAATTTTCATTAAGCATATCAGCTAATACTTTAAGAGCTTCTTCGTATTTAAATGTTTTTAAGTATACATCAATTAAATCGGAATAAGCACTAATAAAATTTTTTTTATATAAAACTGCATCTAAATACTCTAATATCGCATAATCATATAATCTCATCTTTTCAAAAGTTTTTCCAAATTCATAATGCATCTCTGGATTTTCTTTATCATTTTTCACTTTTAACCTTATTGCTTCATATTCTTTTTTAATAATTTCATCATATGGTTCAGGTGTATTCTGAGTTAATATTTTTTTAATGGATGGGACTTTCTTGTAAATTTCGCTTAAAGTTTGTTCATTGAAATTCTTTTCAACTAAATTAAATATTTCTTTGGCTTTATTTATTTTATATCGACGGTAGTTTATCAATCCTTTTAAAATAATAGCATCAAAATTATTATTTTCTTTGTTTAAAATATTTTCTGCTATTTTCATGGATTCCGCCATAAGTCCTAAACTATAATAGGAATATGCTAATTGTAATTTCATATCCATATTTTGCGGCTGATTTTTTAAAATTATTGAATATTCAATAATCTGCTTCCATTCAGGAAGCGCATTTGTCGAAAAAATAAAATCAGGATTAAGTTTAATAATTTTTTTATATTCTTTTTGAGCGGAAAGAATATCACGTTTATCACGATAAACACAATAAAGTTGATAATGTGTTTCAATATTATCAGAAAAAATTTTAAGATTTTTCTTTAAGTATTTTTCTGCTTTTATGTAGTCGCCGAGTTTTTGATAGCATAATCCCAGATAAAAATAAACAGGATATTGCTTGGGGAAAGAAGGGGAAATTGAAATAATCTGTTCTAAAATAGATTTAGCTTTACTGAAAAGTTCTTGCTGAATATAATATAAACTTAAGTTAGTAAGAATTTTTAAATCCGCAGGAGATTTTATCAAAGCTTTTTTATATTTTTTTAATGCGGCATTTTTCATCCCAAGCTCTTCATATAAAACAGCCAACTTAAACATAATTTCCAGATTATCCGGACATTTTTTCATCCCGCGTTCTAAAATATCCAGAGCCTTATAAAACATTTTCAGGTTGTAATAAGCTAATGCTAAATTGCTATATAACATTACATAAGTTGAATCTTTATTTAATCCCTGTTCGAAAAATTTTATTCCCTGCATTGTTTTATTTTGAGCAATATAAACTAATCCAAGATTATTATAAGTTTTGATATAAGAAGAATCTATTAAAGTGGCTTGTTTATAGCTTTCTTCAGCTAATTCAAATTTACCTGTTTTTACATAAATCGAACCAAGCATATTTAGATATTCAGGATTATCCGGAAATGAATTAATAACTTGCAGTAAAAGAGGTACAGCTTCTGAAAAATTATTTTTTCCTATATATTCATGGGCTTTAACCAGCAAAATTTCAGGTTTTTCATTAGCATGAATTAAATTAAAAGATAAAAAAATAATAAAAAAAAATAAAGATACCTTATAGAGCCACAGGGTATCTTCTGTCTCTGATAAGAATATTTTTTTATTTATATTGTGCCTATTTTTGGCACATTCAGATGAAAAAATTTTAAATTTCATTAAATTTTCCTAATGCAGTGAATAAAAATAACTTCCACCCCCATGTTGCGCAGGATTTTGCTTCGTCTTCAAGGCGTGCCAAAGGGCGCATAGCAACGCTATGTAACCTTTAGTACAACGCAGAAGGCGGAGCAAAAGACAAGCAAGATGTGGAAGTTATTTTTGCTCATTGCCTAATATAAATTTTAAACAATTTTATTGTTTAAATTAATTTATGTCAACTTTAATCGTTAAGTTTGATTTCCCTTGACAAAAATTCAATAAAATATTATAAATTAGTCTCGTTCTTTTATAAGTTTAATGCGCCTGTAGCTCAGCTGGATAGAGCAAAGGATTGCGGATCCTTTGGTCGGAGGTTCGACTCCTCTCAGGCGCGCCAGAAATAGTTCATGAGTGAATGTGTGGATGAGTTGATGAGTTTAACTTATATACCCATAAACTCATTAACTCATAAACTCATATGGAGAGATGGCCGAGTGGTCGATGGCGCACGCCTGCTAAGCGTGTGTAGGCTAATCCCTACCGAGGGTTCAAATCCCTCTCTCTCCGCCATATTCCCTAACTATTACCCACATCTCTAAAAACGCTTGTGGGAGTAAGATGAAATTTGCAAATATTTCATTGACGATTGAGCATTGAGCATTGACAATTGAGCATTATAATTTAATTAATATTAAATAACGTCTAATATTTTCAAGGGATTTAAACCTTAATTCTCAATTTTCAATGCTCAATCGTCAATTGTCAATCCTATTAACCCAGACTTGTGGGTAATAGTTAGGCCATATTCCCTTCCCATTTGGTGATGAGGTTATGAAGTTTGTAAGAATTTAAAAATATAAATAGATTTTTGTACATGTGTGGGGAAAAAATGGCAAGGAGAATATGTTTTTTAAATAGTCAAAAAAAAGCCCCAGAAATACTGGGGCACAGAAAAAAATATATTTAAGAAAATTATTTAACGCCATGTGCTTTTTAAATAATAACACTGACCCATTACTTATTCCTTATAATATTAAATCTAAATCTACTATACAACGTTACTTCTACAACAATTTCCACTCTGCTTCTACTACTAAATCTACTTCTACGCTACGGCTCTATTTCCTACTGATTAAAAACAACTTGAAAATTTGCACATGGCGTTAGATAATCTTTCTTAAATATTAAATTATGAAAAAGTATTTTTAGTAACGAGTTTGCAAATAAATTTGTTATATTCCTGTTATATTTGTCTTACTATTTATAATGATAGCACCTTTTTACGTTTTTGCAAATTTTTTTAAAATTTATCTGGAAGTGCCAAGAATACCCTCTTGGTAGAGACGCAAAATTTTGCGCCTCTACAAGATGAATTGGCACAAATATAAATTCCTATCAGAGACAGAAGATACCTCGCAGCTTGCTGCGAGGTTCTTCATTTTAATTTTGAGGGAAATTTAAAATTATAATTTAAATTTTTTAAATAATTTATACACACTATTGTTGCATTAGAGATATGATTATATATTAAAACATAAATTTTTTGAGATTCTTTCATGCTGATACTTATAAATTCCGAATAAATAAATTCATTATAAAAAACCATTTTAGATAAAGCACTTATGGTTATTAAATTAATAAAATAGATTAAGCAAATAGAAAATACAAAACCCTGTTCTTTTATATCAGGCTGGTCTGTTGTAATCATTTCTAATGTAAGTAAAATATGGAAAGATAAAGTAAATCCCATTACAGCTAAAAAATATGGGGAATATGTTTGATAGTTATTCAGGAAAAACGAAGTTATCCAATAAACAATAAGAACTATGAGTGTATAAATTGGAAAGAAATAAGGTGATAATGTAATAATAAAATTCGATTTGGTTGTTTTAACTTCTCCACCTTTTTCTGATACTTTTAAATCTTTTACCTGTCCGCCAAAAATTTTTGCCCATATTGCATGAGTAAGTTCATGTCCAAATACATATATTTTTAAAGGTTTTCTGAATACTAAATGTATTAAAAGATAAAGCAAGAAACCATATAAAAAAAATTTTTGATTATATGAAATGGATTTAAGTACAGAAATGCATTCTATATATCCTCTGGTAAAAGCTAAACATGCAGGTAATAATATTATCCCAATTAAAAATTTACCAAATTTTTTAAACATTTTTTCCTCTTGAAGCCATCCAAGCAGTGATTCTATTGATAAGCCTTAAAGCATTAAATTTTTTCTATATCTGCTTAATTCTGTATCTATATAATAATATTTTAATATTTGTTCATGATTATAACCAGCATCTGCCATTTTTTTGGAACCCCATTGACTCATCCCAACTCCATGTCCAAATCCTTTACCAATAAATATATACTTCTCCCCTGCTCTTTCAACTTTAAAAAGAGTGCTTCTTATTTTCCATGATCCAATTCTATTTCTAAATTGATTACCTGAAATTACAAGTTCTCCATTTGTATGAATAATTTTAAGCTCTATAACCCGTCCAAATTTACTTAATTTATTTGGGACAATATTTATTATATCTCCAATATTATAGTAAAATCTGCCTAATAAATTACGAATGCTTTTTCCAGTAAAAAAATATTGCCAGTTTTCCTGAGGGCAATCTAAACTAAAATTATCCTGTATTTCTAAAAGATAAGGCTTTTCATAATTATTATTCCACAGATTAATATCATCTTCTGTAAAACCTCCGCTATTTGAATGATAATAAGCAGCTACAAGTCTATTTTTACCATAGATAAGTACTGTATTTTTTGTTAAATCCACTGCTTTATTTGTTTTTGGTATTTCATAATCATATCCGCCATATCTTTGAGCGGCAGCTGTTGATTTCACATCATATAACTTATTATTTTTATTTTCTTTTATTCGATATAAAACATACGATCTTGAAGCTATAGCTTGAGCTTTTAATGCTTCAAGCGACCAATCAGTTGGTACTTCTCGTCCAATCACTCCATATAAATATTCTTCAAGATCGACATTGTTAATCACCTGTATTTCATTTTTATTATTAAATATTTTTATATTTCCCCGATATCTATTTTTATTAATAGACAGCATGGAATTATAACATGGATAAACTTCCAATCCATTCTCTATTTCTAAATTTTCAATATATAATTTACCATTTTCTAAAAAAATGGACTTATTCCCTTTTATTTCATAAATTTTTTCATTATCTTTATTGATAATAAAAAATCCATATTTAGAGAATATTTCTATTTCAAATTTATTAATTATTTTAAGTTCCACTCTGACTATTATTTTATCCTTAACTTTATTATTATCATTTTTATTTATTAGATAATCAGGCAATTTAGATATTTCTTTAATATTTCCTGAAAGAGAGGAACTTAATTCTTCAATATAATTCGTTTTTTCAATAACATTTTCTTTTTCAAATTTTCTATTAACTGCAATAGCATTTTTTGAAAAAATACTTACAAGATATAAACTAAAAATTAAAAAACATACTTTTAACCAATTCATTTTTTTTCTCTTTTCTTCGATTTAGAATATTAATTGCTTTATTTAATGCAATTGCTCGATGACTTATAGTATTTTTTATTTTATCATCCAATTCTGCAAAAGTTTTTTTATATTCAGGGACCCAAAAAATTGGATCATATCCAAAACCCTGTTCCCCTTTTATTTCTCTTGCAATAAATCCTTCGCATTTACCTGTTGTAACTTCACAGTCTGAAATATCAAAACATATTGCTACAGTACATATAAAACGTGCCTGTCGATTAGAATCAGGAACTGATTTCAAAATCTCAAGAATTTTTTTATTTTTAATTCTATAATCAGTATTTTTACCTAAATATCTGGCAGAGTTAATTCCCGGTTCATTACCAAGTGCTTCTATTTCAAGTCCTGAATCATCAGCTAATGTGATATGTCCGGTTAGCTTATTAACCGTCATTGCTTTAATTTTTGCATTCTCGCTGAATGAATTGCCTGTTTCATGAATTTCCCCAATATCAGGGAAATCAGACAATGAAAGCAGTTTTACATTAAGAACAGATAGAATTTGAGAGATCTCTTTAAATTTATGTGAATTATTAGTTGCTATTAATATTTTCATTATCTTAATCTTTTACTTTAAGTATACTTTTTTGATAATTAATAATTTCCTTTATTCCCTTTTGTGATAACTTTAATAGTGTCTGCATATCTTTATCTGAAAAAGTTTCTCTTTCTGCTGTTCCCTGAATTTCAACAAATTTTCCATCATTGGTCATAACTATGTTCATATCAACACCTGCTTTTGAATCTTCTTCATAATTTAAATCAAGAATATAATTCCCGTCAAGAATACCTACACTTACAGCTCCAACAAAACCTTTAATAGGCCATTCTTTAAAAAGACCATCGGAAATAAATTTTTTTACAGCATCATATAGGGCTACAAATGCACCGGAGATAGAAGTCGTTCTTGTTCCTCCATCAGCTTGTATAACATCGCAATCTATCCAGATTGTATTTTCTCCGATTTTATTCAAATCAATTATTGCCCGCAAGCTTCTTCCAATTAATCTTTGTATTTCATGAGTACGCCCTTTTATTTTTCCTGTTGTTGATTCTCGATTGATTCTGTTTTTATTTGCACCTGGAAGCATAGCATATTCACATGTTAGCCATCCTTCACCTTTACCTCTAAGAAAAGATGGTACTCCGGATTCAATTATTGCAGTACAAATAACCTTAGTATCACCCAGTTCCACTAAAACTGAACCTGATGAAAATTTTGTAAAATTTCTTGTTATTTTTAATTTTCTTAATTCATCTTTTAACCGTCCATCAAATCTTTTCATTAATATTTTTCCTTTAATCAGTTGTTAATCTTTGTTTTTTCTATTTTTTCCTTAAATGGTTGAGAGATATCAATATGCCCTGCAAGCGTTTCTGCTACTTTACCTTCAATTAGTATCTGAACATCTTTAATTTCTGAAAAATTTCTTATAAGTGTATTTACTATACTATTTATTGTTGAAATTTCTGATTTGCTGCCGCCCGGATGATTTTCACTTATTTCTTTACTGAAATCAACATATGCATGTCCATTTTCAAGATACAATTCACGCAATTTTGTACCTAATGAAATAACAGTAGCGGCTTCTTCAGTTGTCGGCCCTTCAATTAATTTTAAAATTGCCTGTTTAGCTTGATTTACAATTGATTTTGTTTTAAATATTTCTCGCGATTCAATTACAAAATCTTTATCATCTTCTGAGCTAAAAAATAAAGTTATGGTAATAATTTCTTCATTTGAAGTAAAAAGAGGCGCAGTTTCAGCTTCAGCAGCTTTTTGTTTTTCCCAAGGCTTAAACCTAAATAGAATTATTATTGCAATAATAAATACAATTAAAAATAATCCCGATATAATTAATTTTTTTTTATCCTTATAAAAATTTTCCAGAAACATGTTTTTCCCTTTTTTTAAAACTTTTTAATTAGGCTCGATAAATCGAGCAACTACACCCCAATGACATGTAGTTGCCTCATTTATGAGGCGTTATAACCAAACTTTCAAATTCCTGTACTTTAAACTATTTTTTTTCAACTTTTTTCTTATATTTTACAATACTATTATATACAGCTTTTGCAATTTCATTCAAATGGCTGTCTTTACGTAAATTGTCTTCATCCCTACGATTTGTAATAAAACTTGATTCAACTAAAATCGATGGCATACGAGCATTGCGTAAGACAAAAAAAGGACCCTGTTTTATTCCTCTATTTCTATTATTCATTTTAATATCTAAAGACGCCTGTGTAATTAATGCAAATTCTTTGCTTTCTTTCACATATTCAGTCTGTAAAATATCATAAACTATTATATCTATATCATTCATTTTTGATTTATTATCTTCTAACCTCATTACTGAATTTTCTTTTTTTACAATTGCAAGAGCATATGGATCAATATTCATACTTGCAGAGAAATAAAATACTTCAAAACCGCTGGAACGAGATCTAAAGGATGCATTGGTATGTATACTTATAAAAAGATCCGCATGATTAAAATTTGCAATATGAGTTCTTTCTTCCAGGCTGACAAAATAATCACCTTCACGTGTTAAAATAACCCTTGTGCCAAGATATTTAACAATAAGATTGCGCAGTTCTTTAGCAATTTTAATAACCGCATCTTTTTCTTTTAATCCAGTTGGGCCAATAGCACCCGGGTCCTTGCCGCCATGACCCGGATCTATGACAATAGTATTTATCTTTGTCGATTTTTCCGATTTTTTTTCTTCTTCCGGTTCTTTCTCTTGCGCAGTAATTTCTTTTTCTTTTACTTTAACTTCTTTTTCAACAATAAATGCTGGAGATTCATGCGGTTTGACTGTTAAAGTTGTATCAACTTTTTCTTTTATTTTTGTTCCTGTTATATCAATTACTATTCTATATGGATTTGTAAGTAAAAAATTTTTAAATGTTGCGGATTTATCTTTTATATCCACGTAAATCATAGCAATATCTTTATTTTGAAATGAAACGATTTCTTTAATTAGATTATCTTCCGCTGTAATTTTGCATTTATTGGTATCAATTATTCCCCCTGTTATTGAAATCGCTAAACGGGAAGATAATTGTTTTTCAACTTTATAATCCAGTTCTTTTGTTATATCTATCGCAACTCTGATAAAATTCGGATATGGATGTACTCTGACATTTGTTACATTATATTCAAATTTATTGATTTTGAGAATTTTTTCCTTTGGATCCCAGATAATTTTCATTTCTGTTATTTCTGCAATATTATTATAAATAAAACTTAACGGGATCATAATTTTGCCATTTATTATTCTCAATGGATCATGCATATCTAAAATTTTTTTCTCATCGTTTTTTCCCATGATAATTTTTGGATTATCAATAAACATTTCAATTTTATATCTTTCATATTCAATTATCACTTTCTGATTTGCAGGATGCCAGTATTTAACCATTTTAAAAGCTTTTACCATATCATCAATATCTATATATTCTTTTTTATCATAATCTTCAAGCTCAATATGTTCGATAAAATGTCCTTCTTCACGGGAAATAGTTGCTTCATATGCAAAAATTGATTTGAAATTTATTTTAAATATTAATAACGTTATAATAATTATATATTGAATATTTTTAATTTCTTTTATCTTTAAAAACACGTTCCATCTCCCTTTGAGATTCTTTATTTTTTAAAGTCTCACGCTTATCATACAATTTTTTACCCTTACATAATGCTAATTCTATTTTTGCTATACCTTTTCTATTAAAATATATTTTTAAAGGTACTAAAACTAATCCTTTTTCTTTTATTTTCCCGATTAATCTTATTATTTCACTTTTATTTAAAAGCAATTTTCTGGTACGCAAAGGTTCATGATTATTTATATTGCCATATTCATATGGACCAATATACATATTAAGCAATAATACGTTACCATTTACAATTTGTCCAAAACTATCTTTAAGATTAACCTTCCCATTTCTCAAAGACTTAACTTCTGTCCCAACCAGCATAATTCCAGCTTCAATTGTTTCAAGAATAAAATAATTATGAGAAGCCTGCCTGTTTGAGTAAATTATTTTTTCTTCTTGTATAGATTTTTTTAACATTTAATTATCCAGTAGGATAGGTTTCCAATTATAATTATATTTTCGGTATGGAAGCAATATTTATTTAGCAGGTTTTGGTAATAATTGTTTTAGCCCTTCACAAATTTCTGTTTCTTTTAAAAAAGTTTGCCTATTCTGCAGGATATTTTCCCAGAATGGATATTCACGGCAAAGCTTAGGCCTGACATTATATATTCCGCATGTGTTCTCTTTAAGAAAACAATTTGGATTATGCGATGGACTGCTTAAAATATACCAACCTTGATCCTGAATTAAATATTTTTTGATGAAATCAAAATTATTTATTTTAAGAAACTTGGAAATTTCATCGATTTCAATTTCATTTATATATACCCATCCTCGTATATTCTTACAGCAATTTCCGCATTTTTTACATTCAAATTTTATCATTGCCTATTTCCTTTACATGTAAATCTATTGTTTCTTCACCATTCCAGTTATTCAAAATCAAATTAAAAACCATATCTATCGTTTTATTTTGTAATAAGTCTATTCTTTCAGCTTGATTAAAAAAAATAGCGCTAAAAACATTTTCATTGTTACCCACGTTAAATTTTAAATGTTTATCTTTTAAAATTTTAGGTGAAGATTTTAACGGTATTTTTCTAAAAGCAAAAACAGGTTTAGGATTACCAGTCCCAAATGGAGCAAGCTGTTTTAAATCATTAATAAGTTTAAAATCTATTTCTTCCGGAACAAGAATTGAATCTATTTCGACAAATGGATGCAGATTTTCCCATGTAATGGAATTTCTTAATATATTATTAATTTCCTGCCTGAATTTTTTAATATTTCTTTTTTCTATATTTAGTCCAATTGCCTGCGAATGTCCACCTACTTTTGTTAATAAATCTCCGCATTCACAAACTGTTTTAAAAAGATTAACATTTTTAACACTTCTTCCTGAACCTTTTCCTTTTTCACCATCCAATGCTATAACAATTGCCGGTCTAGAGTATTTTTCAACAAGTTTTGAAGCCACCAGTCCAATTATTCCAACATGCCAATCCTGCCAGGCTAATACAATTAAAGGTTCATTTTTTAAATCAATATGTTTATCAACCAGATAAACAGCTTCTTCAACTGTTTTATTTAATAATTTTTGCCTTGAATCATTAATTGCTGATAATTCACTGGCTATTTGCCGTGCTTTTGATTCATCTTCAGTAATAAGCAATTCCAGAGATAAATAAGCGTTTTTCATTCTTCCGCCGGCATTAAGACGCGGAGCCAAAAAAAAACTAATATGTTCTGTATCAATTTTTTTCCCTTCGATACCTGATATTTTAATTAAATGTTTAAGACCAATATTCTTTGTATTATTAAGTACTTCAATACCATATTTTACAAAAATTCGATTTTCATCTAAAAGCGGAACAATATCCGCAACAGTACCAAGAGCAACCAAATCTAATAAATTCGAATCATTAATCCTGTCCTCGACATTATTAATCGGGGATAAATTCTTACTATTTGAAAAAGTTTCCATTATCCCGCGTGCAAGCTGATAAGCTACACCAACTCCTGCAAGTTCTTTAAATGGATATTCACATCCATTTTGATGAGGGTTAATGACTGCATCTGCATCAGGAATTTTTTTGCCAGGTAAATGATGATCAGTAATTATTATATCAAGTCCAATACTTTTTGCATATTCAACTTCTTCAAGCGATTGAATCCCGCAATCAACTGTTATGACTAAATTACCGCCTTCTTGTTTTATTTTATATAAAGCTTCTTTATTTAATCCATATCCTTCTTCCAATCTATGAGGGATATAAAAATTTATTTTTTTGTAATAGCTGGTAAGTACTTTATATAAAACACTTATCGCAGTTATTCCATCAACATCATAATCTCCATAAATATATATATTTGCACATTCATTTATCTTATTTTTTATTATTTTAATCGCTTTTTCCGTATCCTTCATTTTAAAAGGAGATGAAATTTCATTTAATCGTGGATTAAGGAATTTATTAGCATCACTTAAATTTTTTATATTACGGTTAATAAGAAGATGAGAAATTATATAACTTAGAGAAAGTTCATGCGAAAGGTTTTCAATTAGTTTTTTATCATAATGAAAAAGTTGCCACTTTTTTAATGACATCATATATTTAGTTTACATTTATTTTTGATTGCGAGGGTTGGATTTGAACCAACGACTTTTGGGTTATGAGCCATAATTCTTCCCCTAAACGATAACTAACAATAACAAAAAAAATCTTGCTTGTCAAGACTTTTATCTGACTTTCTCTTTTGGCCTTAAAAAATCATAAAAAACATTTTGGATATGAGCATTTCATCATTAGGGCTTGCGACGAAATAACTGTAACAAATTTATTGTAAAAAAAATCATATAG